>CAKZPK010000527.1 GCA_937139035.1 uncultured Crocinitomix sp.
AAAGGTTTTGAAAATAAGAAAACTGTGATTTTGCAATCGCATATTGACATGGTTCACCAAAAAAATGCAGCAACTAACTTTGACTTTAGCAAAGAAGGAATTCGTTCATTTATAGATGGAGAATGGGTAAAAGCCGAAGGGACTACACTCGGTGCAGATAATGGAATGGGCGTAGCTGCTTCTATGTCACTTCTTTCTTCTACCGAAATTAATCATCCTCCTTTAGAAGCCTTGTTTACAATTGATGAGGAAACTGGAATGACAGGAGCCAAAGAATTAGACGGTTCTAAATTGTCGGGTGAAATTTTATTGAATTTAGATACAGAAGATGATGATGAGTTTTCTGTAGGATGTGCTGGTGGAATTGATACCAATACAACTTATAAGTATGATCAAGAAGATGTGCCTGAAACTTATGCCGCATTTACAATAGAGATTAAAGGATTAAAAGGTGGACATTCAGGAATGGATATTCATTTGGGAAGAGGGAATTCCAATATTTGGATGAATAGAGTGCTTTATTATTTATCAACTACTGCAGATGTTAGAATTTGTGAATTAGAGGGTGGAAGTTTGCGCAATGCTATTCCAAGAGAGAGTTTTGGAACTTTTGTTTGTCCATCAAACAGTATGGATGAAGTAAGCAAGGCTTTTAATGTGGTTTCTGCAATGATTCTTCAAGAATATTCGATTATGGAACCTCAAGCGACAATTAATTTTGCAGGAAAAGATGAGAATCCATTAAAAATGATGAATTCTGAAGATCAAAAAAAGGCAATCGCTACAATATATACCACGCCTAATGGTGTTTGGACTATGAGTGAAAAAATTGAAGGTTTGGTTGAAACTTCATCTTCACTGGCAAAGGTTATTTTTAGAGATGGTGAATTTATTACCAAGTCTTTACAGCGTAGTATGATCGAATCAGGTAAACGTGACATTGCTAATGCGCTAAAATTAACTTACGAACTTATTGGTGCAGATGTAAAACAAGGAGGCGATTATCCAGGTTGGGCACCAAATCCTGACTCTGCAATTTTAAAGATATTGAAAGAAAAGTACATTCAACTTTTTAATGATTCGCCTAAAGTTGCGGCTTGTCATGCTGGTTTGGAATGTGGTATATTAAGTAAGCATTTGCCTAATTGTGATATGATTTCTTTCGGGCCAACAATTCGTAACCCGCATTCTCCTGACGAAAAAGTGAATATTAAGTCTGTTCAAAAATTTTGGTCATTTTTGGTTGAAGTATTGGAGGACATTCCTTCAAAAAATTAATGAAATTACTTGCTGTAATATCACTATTGTTTATCTTTACTGCTTGTTCAAGTGAAAAGATGGTAGAGGATAAAGCGTGTGATTGTTACAGAGAAAAAGTTGAAGGTTTTGATTCTATTTTAGAAGATCTTGAAGCTTTTTATATTAGTGAGGGAGTTTTAGAGTCTGCTGAGGGAGCAAGTTATAAAAAACGCATTTCTTCTGTTTTAGCTGATCCGATTCATTCAGATTTCCCTGTTCTTACCAGTGCAATTGATGAGAAATTGAAATTGCTGTCCAGTTTTAACCCAATTTATGATTGTCAGTCAATTAATTCAGATGATTGGGAAGGTTCAAAGTGGGACAAATTAATAATACGAACATTAGAAAGTGCCAATAGTGAAAATGGTGTGGTAATGGAAGATCTTTATAAAGCAGCTGATGATATTTTATCTGCAGATGATTTAAACCATCCGTTTTACAAGGCTTATTTTTTTACGGCTTTAATTATTGGTAATGGTGTTTCAGTTGAATTAGGAGGAAGTTAATATTAGAAAGCAATGAGGGGATTGATTGTACTTTTTTTTGGTTTGTTTGTATTGAGTTGTAATCCGGGCAACTTAACGCATGAACGTTATATTCAAAACAACACCGCCGAAGATACTATAATCGTTATAAATCCTGATTTTGATGACGCTATTGATACTATAATTCCAGGAGATATGGCATTGGTTTATTCATTCGAGATTCTAGATACTAAACAAGAGTTTGAACCTTGCGCTTGGTTGGGAGATACTTTAATTGTTAAAACATTGCAAAGTGATCATTTAACCAGATCTGTAAAAGCAGAGGATTTTTGGACTTATACCGTTCAACGAGAAAGTGAAAGAATTCAACGCTGTACATTTGTTGTGATTACTGAAGACTTTGAATGAAGCAAATTTTGCTCATAGCGGTATTGTTTGTTTCAATTATTGGAAAAGCTCAATTTACCTTTGGAATTAAAATTGGCGGATTAGCATTTCATCAGCAAAAAGTAAGTCCTAATTATTATAGTTGGAGCATTGATAAAAAAGGGCACTGGGTTGGATATTTAGGCGTTTCATTAACAGCCGGGTATCAATTCAACCCCTATATTGGTGTTAAAGTTATTCAAACCTTGATGCCTTATGATTGCGCTGGAAAATTCTCTGGAATAACGCATGTAGGAATTGATATGCATGACCGCATTGCGGGGTTTAAGAATGAAAAACACCGTTTAAGTGCAACATTTGGCCCTATATTTTATTACCGTAAAAATTGGAATAAAGTCTCTAATTATTATGTGGATGAGGACTTTATGAAAAAAGGAAAGAATGCAAATTGGGAACGGAAGTTTATTTGGTATGGAGGTCAAATACAGTATGATTTTTATTACAATGAGAATGAATCAGTTTCCACCAATTTTTTACCAGGATTTCCGTATATCTACACATTTATGACAGGTGTTCAAACAAAATTAGATTGAACCAAATGAATGACTTAATTGATTGAAAATGTCTTACCTAAAGGCCCCATCTCAATTTCATCATGATCAACCATCCAACGTAAATTTTCCAAAATTGTATTTCGCGGATGCTCACTTAAAGCAGCAATTAAATCACTAATCATTACTTTTTCATGATCGTCCATTAGGTCTACAGCTGCCTTTTTAATGATTTTACGCACGTTTTTTGTCTCATTAACACCATTTAAACAAGAACTGCATTTTTTGCAAGGTGCTGTTTCTGTTTCTCCAAAGTATTGCAACAATAATTCACTTTTGCACCAGTCAGAAGTTAAAAAGTGGATAACAGCCTCCAATTTTCGTTCTGCAATTTTTTTACGATCTAAATAGAATTTTGGAGAAATGGAAAGATTATTATCTGCAAGTCGCTCTGTCACATATGTAACAGACGGAAGATCTGTTTTAGGAATATAGTCCACAAGTTCAAGTTGTGCCATATAAGCTAGCTTCTCGCGGATTTGAGCAATAGTTAAGGCTGTTTTACTCGAAATTTTATACTCATTAAGGCGAATGTAATTATCAAACACTCCCATTTCTGTTCTTAATATAAACTGAATGAGTTTATTTAAAGCCTTATCTTTAACTTGGTAATGGTATAATTCCTTGTTGTTGGCTAAAATTTTTAGCTGACTCGGTTGCTTATAGTTATCACTCAGTTTTATAAACTCACAAAGTTCTAAAAATTTGAGGGAATTATAAACGACTAAAATGCTAAAGTCATATTTGTCCGCAAAATGAGCGAGATCAATAGGGTATCGTTCTTCTTTGCCTGATCCAATGGCCAATTGCAAATGATTTCCTAATGCATTATAAATGCTTTTTATGGTATTGATTGGGGGGTATTTAAGAGCAATACTCTCCTTTAATTTATTAATGTCTTCTGTTTCATAAAACAAATGAGCTTCTGCAGGTGCGCCATCTCTTCCTGCACGGCCAGCTTCTTGAAAATAAGCTTCTAAACTTGCAGGTATGTCATGGTGGAGTACAAATCGAACATCTGCTTTGTCAATCCCCATTCCAAAGGCATTGGTTGCCACCATAATTTTAGTTTCACCCTTAGTCCATTTGTTTTGCTTGTTACGGCGTTCTTCAAAATCTAACCCAGCATGATAATAATCAACAGATAAATTAAGGTCATTTAGTTTAATGAATAATTCCTTTACCTTTCTGCGGGTTGAACAGTAAATGATTCCAGTTCCATTATTGGAACTTAAAAATGTTCGAATTCGGTTAAACTTGTTATTGGTGCTGTGGGTATTATAAATTAAATTCTTTCGTTCAAAAGATTTTTGAATTGCATTTAAGTTCTTAAAAAGTAATTTTTCTTGAACATCAACTACCACATCAGGAGTAGCAGTGGCTGTTAATGCCAAAACAGGAGTGGCAGGTTGTAATTTTCTAATCTCAGCGATAGAAAGATAACTCGGTCTAAAATCATATCCCCATTGCGAAATACAATGTGCTTCGTCAACCGCAATTAAAGTCACTTTCATTTTTGCAAACCGTACGTGAAATATATATGTTTTTAATCGTTCAGGTGAAACATATAAGAACTTTGTATGGCCATAAATGGCATTGTCTAGCGCAATGTCAATTTGCTTTTTAGACATGCTTGAATTGATTGCAACGGCGTTTATTCCTCTTGATTTTAAATTAGTAATTTGATCCTCCATTAACGCAATTAGCGGAGAAATGACTAAACAAACGCCTTCCATCATCATTCCAGGAACCTGATAACAAATAGATTTTCCACCGCCTGTAGGAAGCAAGGCTAAACAGTCCTTGCCAGAAGCTACAGTGTCAATAATCTCTTCTTGCTTTGATCTGAAAGCATCAAATTGCCAATATTGTTTTAGTATTTCGTGAGGATTATGCACTACAAGTGAAAGTTCTTAATGATTTGTTCGTCTTATATAATAGCGTAAAGACGAAAATAGATAAACTAATTTGCTTTAGGTAGAAAACGTGTTTTAAATCTTGATAAAACAATAAAAAATACCTATCTTCGCGCAACATTAAAATTGAACAATTATGGCTACAGATACTGTAAATATTAAGATTACAAGAGTTGAAGAGTCAAGAATCAGCACGGTTGATTTTAATAATTTACCTTTTGGGAAGTTTTTTTCGGATCATATGTTTGAAATGGACTTTGTAGATGGTGAATGGCAAGCTCCAACAATTGTTCCTTTTGCTAATTTAAGTTTGCATCCAGCAACTTCAGCAATTCATTATGGGCAGTCTATTTTTGAAGGCTTAAAAGCGCAAAAAGGGGATGATGGTGAAATATTGGTTTTTAGACCAGATATGAATGCTAAAAGATTCAATGAATCTGCAGTTCGTATGTCTATGGCACCAATTCCTGAAGAAATATTTTTAGAAGGTTTAAGAGCATTATTGGATTTGGATAGAGATTGGGTATCTTCTAACGAAGGTCAGTCTTTATATATTCGACCGTTCATGTTCGCTACTGATGATTACGTAGGAATTCGTCCGTCAGAGCGATATAAATTTTTGATAATTACTTCTCCTGTTGGAGCATATTATTCTGAACCGGTACCGGTGAAAATTGAGACTAAATACACACGTGCTGCGGCAGGTGGAGTAGGAAGAGCAAAAGCCGCGGGAAATTATGCCGCTTCATTATACCCCGCTAAATTGGCTGCGGAAGAAGGATACCGCCAATTAATTTGGACTGATGCAAAAACGCATAAGTACATTGAAGAGGCAGGAACAATGAATGTTATTTTCGTTATCAATGATGTTGTTATTACACCGTCTGAAGCGAATGATACAATCTTGAAAGGAATCACTAAAAAAAGTGTATTGCAAATAGCAAAAGAGTGGGGGTATAAAGTTGAGGAACGTGATGTAACTGTTGAAGAAGTTATTGAAGCGCTTAAAAACAATACTTTGCAGGATGCTTTTGGAGCAGGGACGGCAGCAACTATTGCTCACATTAGCCTTATAGGTTATGAAGGCGTAAACTATGAGTTACCTAAAATTGAGGATAGAGAGCTTTCTAATCGAATTAAAGATCATATCACGGATTATAAAAAAGGCCGTGTAGAGGATAAGTACAACTGGTTAATGAGAATTTAATCAATTTAGAAAATAGTAAGAATGAAAAGGGGAAATGTAAGTTTTCCCTTTTTTTAGCGCATTAAATGGAAGAAACACGAAAAAAATACGGATTAATTGGTAAAAACCTTGAGCATTCTTTTTCGAAAGCTTATTTCAATGAAAAGTTTGAGGTAAATGGAATTAATGCGAGTTATGAAAATCTTTCTTTAGAATCAATTGATGCTATTTCTGAGGTGCTAAAGCAAAACTATAGCGGATGTAATGTTACAATTCCATATAAAGAAGCCATAATCCCGTATTTGGACGAGTTAAGTGATGAGGCCAAACAAGTAGGTGCTGTTAATACAATTGAATTTAAAGATGGTAAAACCATTGGTCACAACACAGATGTTTTTGGCTTTAAACAAATGATTAAACCATTTTTTAAATCACATCATGAACGTGCCATGATTATTGGAACGGGTGGTGCAGCTAAAGCAGTTGCTTTTGTATTGGAGAATTTGGGTGCAAATATTATTTACGTCTCACGTAATCCAGAAGGTGATAATGAGTTTGGCTATGATGAAATCAATGAGAATATGGTTAAGTTCAATGGCGTTATTGTAAATACAACTCCTGTAGGCATGTATCCTAATGTAGGGCAGGAGGTGGCGTTACCATATGAGTTTATGAATGAAAAACATTTGGCGATTGATTTAATTTATAATCCAACGGAAACTGTATTTTTGAAAAAAGCAAAAGCTCAAGGAAGTTGGGTTTTGAATGGTTTAACCATGTTGCATCAGCAAGCTGAAAAGGCTTGGGGAATTTGGAATAAATAAAATGTATTGAATGAAAAGATTATTATCTATTACTGTTGTTAGTTTGATTCTTTTCTCTTGTGGGGAAGAACATAGAGAAAATTATACCTCTTTGGATGAGGATGGAAACATTATTATTTCTGATGAATCAACTAAGATTTTGGAAGAAATTCAGGAAGATTATGATGCTTGCAAAGCAGATGAGTCTGAGGAGCGTGAGTGTAATCAATTTACTTCTGAAGCAATATGCCGTTTTTATCAGATTGAGGATTTTAAAAAAGGGGAGGAGTATATTACCTATCGTGAGATAAAAGATGTTGTTACTAAAAATGCTGGATCTTGGGAACCGATTGGTATAGCAACGAATCAAGAAGATTTGGATAAAGCGCAGGAAAATGCAAATGAAACCAAAGCGACAATTGCATTTGATCCTACAAAAACAAATCACGTTGCAATTATTTTACCTGGCAGCACAACTAAATCAAACCAATGGGGAATGGACGTTCCAAATTCCGCTAGTTTCTTTGTGCACAAGGCAGACTCATACATTAATAAAGGTTTGAGTTATTCATTTACAGGGCCAAAGGGCATCATTCTTTATACCAAAAAATAAGATCGACAATTCTGAATACAATATTGTTGTAATTCTTGGACCAACAGCGAGTGGTAAAACAACGCTGGCCTGTAACTTAGCAAGCGTTGCAAATGGTGAAATAATAAGTGCCGATTCTCGCCAAGTTTATAAATACATGGATATTGGTACAGGAAAGGATTTGGAAGAATATACCCTCAATGGCGAAGAAATTCCATATCATTTAATTGACATTAAAGAACCAGGTTATAAATATAATATTGCCGAGTTTCAAAGTAATTTCATAACTGCCTTTAATGAAATTACAAGCCGTAACAAACTACCAATACTTTGCGGTGGAAGTGGGCTCTATATTGAAACGGCCTTGCGAGGTAATTCTTTTTTGGGTATACCTTCTGGCGAGAAACTTTGGGGACGATTAAAAGCCGTAACGGATGAGGAGTTGGATGCTGAATATTCCAGCATTGATCCTG
>CAKZPK010000528.1 GCA_937139035.1 uncultured Crocinitomix sp.
AGAGGGAGATTATCCAACTGACTTTAATGATAAAGATGCAGCTTATACCCCTGCTTGGCAAGAGATTTTCACTGGGATTGGTAGAAAAGAGGTTATTCAATTAGCTAGAGAATGGGCTGAAACAGCTGAACGTACTGAAGGTGCGTGTATGGTAATAGTAGGTGCAGGAATCAATCACTGGTTCCATGAAAATCTCATGTATCGTTCTGCAATTATGGCGCAAATGCTAACTGGTTGTAACGGTAAAAATGGGGGCGGAATGAACCACTATGTTGGACAAGAAAAATTGGCTCCAATGGATTCATGGTCCACAATTATGAGTTCTAAAGATTGGGGTACTGCTCCAAGATTGCAACAAGGACCAATTTGGCACTATATTAATTCTTGCCAATGGCGTTATGATGGCAATCAGAAAAAATACAACTCATCACCTGACAACGAGCTAGCGAATATGCACTCGGCTGACTGGGCAGTTAAGGCGGTTAAAAATGGTTGGATGCCATACTATCCACAATATAGCAAAAGCAATTTTGATATTGTGAAAGAGGCGCAAGCTGCAGGTCATACAACTGATGATGCTATGAGAGATTATATGGTTTCTCAAATCAAATCAGGAGAGTTAAAGCATGCTATTACAGAACCAGATAGAGAAGTAAACTTCCCACGTGTTTGGTTTATTTGGAAAGGTAATGCGATAGGAACTTCGGCAAAAGGTCATGAGTATTTCTTAGATCACTATTTGGGTACACACACGAATAAAATTGCAGACGAAGTTGCAGAGGATGTTACCAACGACATAGAGTTTTTAGAAAAAGCTCCAAAAGGGAAAATGGATTTAGTAATCGATATTAACTTCAGAATGGACACTTCTGCTCTGTACTCTGATATTGTATTGCCAACTGCCTCATGGTATGAAAAAGCTGATATCAACTCAACTGATATGCACTCTTTCATTCACCCTTTGTCAGCAGCAATTCCACCAGTTTGGGAATCAAAAACGGATTGGCATATTTTCAGAGATTTAGCGCAAAAAGTGCAAGAAATGGCACCGCACTATCTTCCTGAGGTAATGAAAGACGTTATCAATGTTCCTTTGTCGCATGATTCGAAAGATGAAATGAGCCAAACAAGGTTACAAGATTGGAGTAAAGGCGAATGTGAACCAATTCCTGGTAAAACAATGCATAAAATTGTTTTTAAGGATCGTGATTACACAAAAATTTACGACAAGTTTATTTCATTAGGAAAAGGAGTGGCCGAGAACGGATTAGGCGCACACGGTAATCATTATATGTGTGATGATGTTTATGACGAAATGCTAGATCATAGACAGCACGTCACTAAATGGAAAGATGGAACAGAATATCCGTCTCTGCATGATGATGTCGAAGCTATTAACGCCATTTTGAAACTCTCAACTTTAACAAATGGTAAACTTTCAGACAGAGCCTATCAAAACATGTCTAAGAAAATTGGGGTTCCAGAAATTGCAGAATTAGGAAAGCCATACAAAGACATTTTGATTGAGTATCGAGATTTACAGGCACAGCCAAAACGATATAATTCTTCACCGTTGTGGTCAGGGTTAATGCATGAAGGAAGAACCTATGCAGCCTACACTTACAACGTAGATATGTTTGTTCCATGGAGAACTTTAACTGGAAGACAACACTTCTATTTAGATCATGACGCATATATCGCATTTGGAGAACATATTGCAACCTATAAACCTTCACCAACACCAGAAGCATACGGTGATTTAAGACAAACGGTGAATGATGGAAAGGCTAAAATGCTAAACTGTTTAACTCCTCATGGAAAATGGCACATTCACTCTACATATGGAGATACATTAAGAATGTTAACCCTTTCTAGAGGTAACGAACCTTGCTGGATAAGCGAACAAGATGCGGCTGAACTAGGAATCAATGATAACGACCACGTAGAGGTTTATAATGACCACGGTGTATACGTTGCCAGAGCCTGTGTTAGTGCTCGAATTCCGAAAGGAGTTTGTATCGTGTATCACGCAGTTGAACGAACTTATAACATCCCAAAATCACAAATAAGAAGAGGTAAAAATGGTGAACCAAGACGTGGAGGAATGAACAACTCCTTCACCAGAGTTCACCTCAAACCAAACTTAATGTGTGGTGGATATGGACAGTTTACCTACCATTTCAATTATTGGGGACCGGTTGGTGTAAACCGTGACACACACGTGTTAGTAAGAAAAATGCACAAAGTAGAATATTAATTAAGCGACAAGAACTAAATACATCAATTATGGATATCAGAGCACAAGTTTCAATGGTTTTTCATCTCGATAAATGTATCGGTTGTCATACTTGTTCAGTGGCCTGCAAAAATGTTTGGACCGACAGAAGAGGTGCTGAATATATGTGGTGGAACAATGTTGAAACCAAACCCGGAACCGGCTATCCAACCAAATGGGAAGATCAAGAAATATATAAAGGAGGATGGGAGAAAAAAGGTGATAAAATTGCTTTAAAGGGAGCAGGTAAATTGAAAGGATTGAAGAATATTTTTCACAATCCTAACATGCCTACCCTTGAGGACTATTATCATCCTTGGGCCTATAAATACAGTGATTTATTTACTGCACCGGAAGGAGACGACCAGCCGATAGGACGTGCAATTTCACTTATTACAGGAGAACCTATTGACATCAAATCAGGACCAAACTGGGATGATGATCTAGGAGGATCACCAGACTATGCAAGAAAGGATGTGAATTTTTCAAACCTTTCTGCTGCCGAGCAGGAATCAATGTTCCAATTAGAACAAATGACTTTGCAATATTTGCCAAGAATTTGTAATCACTGTTTGAACCCTGCCTGTGTGGCTTCATGCCCTTCAGGAGCACTTTATAAAAGAGGTGAAGATGGTGTAGTTTTAATCAATCAGGAAAGATGTCGTGCATGGAGAATGTGTGTTACAGCTTGCCCTTATAAAAAGACTTATTACAATTGGCATACAGGGAAATCTGAAAAATGTATCCTTTGCTATCCTCGATTAGAATCTGGACAAGCACCAGCATGTATGCACTCTTGTGTTGGTCGAATTAGATATTTAGGTGTAATGCTTTATGATGCAGATAGAATTGAGCAAGTTGCTTCATCATCTGACAAAGATTTAGTTCATAATCACTTAAACATTTATGTTGATCCTAATGACCCACAAGTTATTGCTGCAGCACGCAGATGTGGAATTCACGATTCAACAATTGAAGCCGCACAAAAATCACCGGTATACAAATTTGTAAAAGAATGGAACATTGCATTGCCTTTACATCCTGAATATAGAACATTACCGAACTTATTCTATGTTCCGCCAATGCTACCTGCAATGGCACAAATGGATGAAAACGGTAATTACGAAACAAAATCGAAAGATTTATTTCCTAAAGTGGATCAAAATCGTGTACCAGTAAAGTATTTAGCATCCTTATTTTCAAACGGAGATACAGAAGCAATTACAACTGTTTACGAGAAATTACTCAGTGTTAAATATCACAGAAGAAACGAAACTGTAGGTGATTTAAATCCAGAGGAAGTGAAAGACTTAATGGCGAATGCAAAAGTTGACAAAGACACAGCAAACGCAATTTTCAGATTAACCTCACTTGCAACATTTGAGGAACGATTTGTAATTCCTCCAGCGCATAGAGAAGAATCAATCGAAATGCTTGAAGCAACAGCTGATGCTAAAGGTGAAACAGGTTTCGGATTTAAAGAACGTCCTGCAAGAGGAATGTAAAACAGGTGTTATTATGAAGGATAAAATTCAATATAATTTATTAGCCAATTTATTCCGCTATCCGCAGACTGGATATGTTGAGCAAATGGATGCATGTGTTGCATTTATTAAAGGACAATATCCGGATGCTTATGAACAGCTTAAAGCTTTTCAAGAAATCATCCACCAAAAAGAAGATATCTATGAGATTGAGGAATTGTTTGGAAAGACATTTCACATTCAAGCGATATGCTATTTAGATTTAGGTTATGTGCTTTATGCAGAGGATTATAAAAGAGGGGAGTTTTTAGTTCAAATGAAAAATGAACAACGCAAAGTAAACAACGATTGCGGTGTAGAATTACCCGATAACTTACCTAATGCATTAACACTATTGCCACTTTTAGAGGATCCTAAATTCTTAGAAGAGTTAGTTGTCAGAATGTACATTCCAGCACTTGAAATAATGGTAAAGGAATTTGATTCTTCTAGGATTGCACTCAAAACAAAAGTGCGTAAGAAAAAGCAAAAGGTGCTGATTCAGGAGAATATGAAAAATAAAAATGCATATCAATATGCATTGCAAGCTGCACTTTCTATCCTTCGAACTGACTTTAAAGTGAATTCATTCGAAAACATGGAAATCAAGGCAGATCCACTTAGCTCTTTCATTCCAAATTGCGAAGGATCTTGTGCCCCAGCAGAAATCAACAAACCCGTAAAAACTACTTAAAATGGCAGATCAGATAACAAATAAAAAAACTAGAAAAATGTCACGATCTATAATCCAATTAACAAAAGGAAAAAGCCTGCTTACAACAATGGTTGTTGCATTTGCATGCCTTATCTTCTCTTCGGCGTCATACGCTGAAGGAAGTGCCGAGTTATTTAAAAGTAGATGTGCCGTATGTCACTCCACAACGGACGAAGTAAAAATTGGTCCTGGCTTAGGTGGTGTTACAGAACGTAGAACAGCAGAATGGTTAAGTAGTTGGATCAAAAACTCAGATGAATTAATAAAGTCTGGAGACGAAGAAGCAGTTGCGATTTATGAGGAATACAACAAATCTGCAATGCCCCCTTTTGCCGACTTATCAGACGGTGATATTCAAGGATTAATTGAATACATGGCAGACCCAACAGAGGTTGTTGCTGATTCAGATTCAGGTGTTACATCAACCGCATCAGGTGATGCAGACACAGCCGAATCTAAAGATTTAAGTTCATTCTTATTTTGGGGAATTTTAATTCTTGTATTGTTAATTGCTTATTTCTACAATTATTTACGCAGAGTTAAAAAACTATCTCGTGAAGACGGTATTTTCTTTGACCCTCATAAGGGGACAAATTATCCGAGAATTTTCTTAATTATATTAGCCATTTTTGGACTAGTAGTACTCATGTTAGTTGAAGGTTTAAATTCGAACCTCACTCAAATTAACGGAATTCTATTTGCCACGTTACCGTATGTAGCTCTTGCAATTTTTATCATTGGAAGTATTTATCGATACACTAAAAAAGGATATAAAGTATCTTCTTTGTCAACACAATTTTTAGAGGGCAAAAAGTTATTCTGGGGTAGTCAACCATTTCACTGGGGTATGCTTGTGCTATTCTTAGGACATATCACTGCGTTTCTTTTCCCTAGAGCATTAATAGCTTGGAACGGACAACCAGTTCGATTGTTAATTTTAGAAATGAGCTCATTTGCATTTGCTTTATTAGCCTTGCTAGGATTGGTATTACTTATTAAACGTAGGTTAAGTTCTAAAACATTATTGGTAGTGACCAATAAAATGGATATGGTTGTTTACGCCATTCTATTTACTCAAATTCTTTCGGGAATAGGTGTAGCGTTTTTCGTTCGTTGGGGATCATCTTGGTTTGCAAGCGTTCTTACCCCCTATTTAAGATCGGTATTCTCTTTCAATCCAGATATTTCAGCCGTATCAGAAGCTCCAGTATGGATTCAAATCCACATTGTATCTGCTTTTGTTTTAATCGGTATTATTCCATTTACACGATTCATGCACTTCTTAGTTGCACCAATCGATTACATCTGGCGTAAATACCAGGTTGTTATTTGGAATTGGAATAGAAAAAAGATCCGCCATACAACACGACATAACTTTGGTAAGAAATCTCGTAATCATTAACGCTTACTTATATCTCCCACTAAAGAACCGCCTTGGATTATTCCACGGCGGTTTTTTTATTTCTAGATTTCTTATGTTTTCAGACAATGGTAATCTTCGCTCTTAACCTGAGTTCAATTCTTATTAATCATTGTTGAATAACCAGTTATTAACGGAAAAATATCCAAACAAAAAAAAGCAGGTGCGTCATTAACGCACCTGCTTTTTTTATCTCAACTATTTCAATTATTTACTCAATAAAAGCGCTATCCTTTTATCCAATACTTGAAGGTAATTAGTACTTGCCTTAATTTCGGACAGGATACTACCTTGTTCTTTTTTAAATGTATTACCTAAACTAGAAAACATGTCATAGTAATAATTAATACCATCACTCATGTTTCTGGACATTTTTACAAGTAGTTTTTCTTGCTTTTTAGTAATCGTTTGACTCGTTTCGTCAATTTTATTCTTTAGATAATCCAAATACATTTTAAGTTCCTTTATGAACATATTTGGTCGATCAGTTCTAGAAATAACATTGGTTGCACCATAAATATGGTTAACCATTTCTTTAAGCCCAACAATTTTTGAGAAATAAGCCATATTTGGTCCAGGACAAACTGAAACTCCTGTAACTATTGGCTTCATATTAATGTCATTCACCATTAACGCTGGAGCACTTAGCCCCATGCAAAGGCATTCCTTTTCCACAATCAAATTATATTTTTTCTCATACTCAGCTGGTGGCAAAGCCTGAGCGTTTAATTCATTTATTTTATGCTTTTGATACTGCGAAGATGCCGTGCAAATAGACTTTTCTGTAAACTCTGTATTAAAACTCAAGTGTTTTTTTAAACACGGGCTACCTGGTTTATTTTTATCTACCAGTTTTAATTTTTCAATCTCTTTTGTATTTCCTTTTAGATTATTAAACTGAACTCCTAACGGAGAAATATTACTCAAATAAAGATCTTTCTCTGTTGCCAGGCTCAACTTGTTTAAGGTAACCTCATCCACAGTTGTTGCTTCAGGAACTAATAAAAAAGGACTGCCCCATCCAACGGAATCAACATTGTAATGATCTAATAAAAATTGATGTTCTTCAGCAGTTCCTACTCCACCTTGTGTTGTAATACGCATGTCTAACTCCTTATTTGGTAAGACCCTATCCTTTGTTGATAGTGCATTAATTAAAACTTCGTAAACAGTTTCATGTAAATCGCTCTTCTTAGTTTTAAACTCTTCCAAAATGGGTCCAAGCAAATATCCATCCGTAGCAAACGCGTGTCCACCACAATTAAGTCCCGATTCAATTCGATATTCAGAGACCCAAAGTCCTTTTTTTGCCAAAAACGTTCCTTGAATCAAGGCTGATCTATAATCACTTACTTTTAGAATAATTTTCTTTTCTATCTCACCATTTTCATTTGGAAAAAAATCATCAAATTGTTCGATATAAGCAAATAGTGGAGGATTCATTCCTGCCGAAAAAATAATAGACGAATTTAATTGACTATTCGCAAAACCTCTTAGTGCTGCATGCGCATCATTATACTCAATTGGCAAAGGCTCATTTTTAACGTAGTTCTTTCCATCAACCTTAGTCATAATGTTCACATCAATGCTCCCCATTGATAAATTATCTTTTATCCATTGCTTTACACTCTTTAAATTAAATGACTTTGACGTTAGTTTTTTAAACTCTTGTTTAGCGTTTGAGGCTTCCGGAAGCATCTCAAAATACTTCTTTATTTTCTCGACAGTATCAAGCGACGTTGATTTGAAGTCCTCAAATTTCATCTCCGCTATTCTCTTCATTAAATCAAGATAAGAGGTGATTCTTTTAGCTCTATAATCATTTGTCTTTTGCGTGATTTCCGTAAACGGAATATTATATTTTTCAGAATACTTTTTTCTTAGTTGCTCTAGCAGCGTATCATCAGCTAATGAAATAACCGAATCTATACCATATTGACTCACCTTTATTGGTGAGTCAATCGTAAATCCAAGTCCCATAACTGGAATATGGAATGAATGTATATTTTTCATATGTTATATTTTTATTTGGGATCAAAATTACCCTATAGAAAAGCTTCTTATTATGATTGCTATCATACCATTACCGCCCAAATAACAGGGAAAAACTGAACCTTATCCGCATTTGGAATGACCACAACTTTTACATTTTAAACAACCTTCTTCATATATCAATCCATCTGGGTCTTGACATTCTGAACAATAATGGTCTGCAGCCTTGGTTCCATCTTTTATATATCGTTTAAGTGCTCTAACAACTCCGGCTTTCCATGTATTGATATTGTCGTGATGCAAATCTAAATTTGTCACCAAATCCACCACATATGGCAATGGCATTCCATGCCTTAAAACACCCGAAATTAACTTTGCATAATTCCAGCATTCTTTGTCGAATGAACGAGACAAACCTTCAATCGTTACTTTGAATTGCTCTTTGTCGCAATATTGAAAATCGTAACGCGACTTACCTTCAGAGGTTTTGTTTTTAATCACAAAACCGCTCTCTACCCAATTGGGCAAATAAAACGCATCCTCTGCTCTACCTGTAAACACCTCATAAGGCACACCATCAATCAAACCAATAACTGCAAGCCACTTTTCACTATTATTTTGAAAACGAATAATGTCTGCTTTGATTTTTTTCGGACGTTTAGGCGGCACTGTTTCACGGAAAAGTTTGGTTTCTTTCTTCTTTTCGTCTTTTGACACTAAAACGCCAGTTCTAGAACCATCTCTATAAACAGTAATTCCTTTCAAACCTTTCTTCCACGATTCCATATAAATTTCATCTACACGATCTACTGAAACATCATTCGCTAAATTAATGGTAGAACTAATTGAATGCGTTACATATTTTTGGACAACTGCTTGTATTAAAATTCTTTTTTCCCAGTCAATTTCAGAAGCGGTAGATCCTTGATACGGGTTGTTTTTTAATGTTTTGGATTTCGTAATTCTCATCCACTCCTTTAATTTACCGTGGTAAACATCAAACTCTTCCCATTTGTCCCCCATGTCGTCAATAAAATCAACTTTCGCTTTTTTATCGTGGGCATTAATTTTTCTTCGGCGTTTATAAGACAATAAAAACACAGGTTCAATACCAGAAGAGGTTTGCGCCAGCATACTCAATGTTCCAGTTGGTGCAACAGTACTAATTGAAATATTTCGCCTACCATACTTCATCATGCGTTTATACACTTGTGGTAGTTCAATCTCCATCATTTGCACAAACTCTGAAGTTCGCTCAATAACAGGATCAAAATTATCAAAACTACCTCGCTCAATGGAAAGATCAATAGAACTGTCAAACTCAGCTCTGCATTTCTCTTTCATAATGGCTTCTATTTTTTCAACTGCTTTGTCAGAATCAAAAGCAAAACCTAAAGCTGCAACTGTATCGCCCAAAGCAGTAAATCCAAGCCCTGTTCTTCTTCCTTTTTTACCCGTTTCGTATAATAAATTCCATGTATCAATTTCGGTTTGTTTAATATTTATAGGCTCTGGATCATTCTTAACTTTATCTAAAATTCGTTCGATAGATTCTAATTCGAGATCTACCAAATCATCCATTAATCGTTGAGATTCGTAGGTTGCCTTATAAAATTTATCGAAATTAAAAGTGGCTTTTTTAGTAAATGGATGCTCAACAAAATTATAAAGATTCAATGCAATTAACCTGCAACTATCTCCACCTTGCATAGCAATTTCAGAGCATGGATTGGTAGAAACATTTTTAAACCCAGGATAAACTGAAGAAGTCGAGTATTTATGCTGTCTATCCCAAAAAATTAACCCAGGTTCCGCCGTCGTATGTGCACATTTAATTATTGTATTCCAGAGTGTTTTTGCTTTAATGGTTTTTGTGAATTTTGGCTCATCAGAATTAATTGGCCACCTGTGTGTGTAATCAAGATCATTGGCAACAGCATTCATAAACTCATCCGACAAGCGAATAGAAATATTAGCCCCTGTTACTTTTGTCAAATCCTGCTTGCTTGTAATAAAACTTTCTACATCTGGATGCGCTATATCCATTGTAAGCATTAAAGCACCTCGGCGGCCATTTTGTGCAACTTCACGCGTTGTATTTGAAAAGCGTTCCATAAAAGAAACGGCACCAGAGGTAGTTCCGGCAGCATTTGAAACAACAGAATTTGCAGGTCGTAATTCAGATAAATCTACTCCAACTCCACAACGACGCTTAAAAAGTTGCGCTAATTGCTGATCTGTTTTAAAAATTCCTCCATACGAATCATAAATTTCGGGCATTACAACACAATTAGAGAGTGAGGCCAACATCTGATGATTACCTAGCCCGGCCATTACACTGCCTTGCGGAATGACGTATTTAAAATCCTTAAAATAATTGTAAATCTTTTTTTTCGTTAATGCCTTCCTTATTTTCCCGTATGCTGACAAATCTTTGATCCTTTCTTTTGGGATACGATATTTTTTTTCAATTCGCCCAAACTCTGTTGCCATTCGTTCATGCATCTCATCTGGCGAAGATTCCATAAATTCTCCTGCTTTATTTTTCATGGCATATTTATTCATCCATGTGGTTGCAGCCAATTCATCCCCTTTAAAATAGGTGACAGAATTTTCTAATACTTCCTCAAAAGAATAGGTTTTCATTTCTAATTCCATTTTCGGTCTTTCTAATTCAACTAACTTCATTTAATTACTTATTTATAAGTTACCCATTTCTATCCTTTTATAAAAATATTTGGATGTTATAAATCACAATACTAAGTATTGTAACCTCCTTCTATAAGCATGTGATAAAAACGGTTTATTATTCCAATATCATATTAAAAATAAGGACTTATTGCATGCCTTAGCAGAAGACTTTTCAAACTTATAAACAATTGATAATTAAATCATAACACCTCATGACAGTCATCATATCTAACTGTGACAGATTCCTATCCTCCAACATTTTACTAGATAGCATTTCACTTCTAAAAATGAGTGAGATAAGTCATTTTATAGTCCATAATTAATTCCGACTTTTGTTGCCGTTATTCAGATGTGACTTTAATTTATTATGCAAATAATTTCAGATTATTCAAAAAAGAAAAAACGTGTTTTCAATTGGTTAATGCTTGGCTGCATTCTTATCATTTTAATTGTTGTTATTGGAGGTATTACTCGATTAACACAATCTGGATTATCAATGGTAAAATGGGAACCAATAATGGGGATTATTCCACCAATTTCTCAAGCAGAATGGACAACTGCATTTGAACAATACCAACAATTTCCAGAATTTAAACATTACAACTCTGATTTTTCGTTATCCGATTTCAAATCCATCTTTTTTTGGGAATATCTACACCGCCTTCTTGCACGGTTAATTGGATTGGTATTTATTATTCCATGTGTTCTATTCTGGAGGAAGGGTTATTTCAATAAAAAGCTAAAAAAACAAGTTTTACTCATTCTAACATTTGGTGTTTTTCAGGCCGTATTGGGTTGGGTTATGGTTAAAAGTGGTTTGGTTGACAATCCTCATGTTAGCCATTATAGATTGGCTGCGCACCTAATCACGGCATTAGGGTTATTAACTTATATTTTTTGGATAGCACTTTCAGTTAAATATGAGGTTAAAACAGCATTTAGTACGGCACAATTACAGTTGAATAGAATTTTAAAAGG
>CAKZPK010000529.1 GCA_937139035.1 uncultured Crocinitomix sp.
TTCAGCAAATTTCATTTTTAATCCTGTTAATCCTACAACTATTGATACAGAAGTGAATTTTTCTGACTATTCAGTAAGTGCAGATGGTTGGGAATGGGATTTTGGTGGATTTGGAACTTCAACAGATCAAAACCCTACTTTCATCTTTCCTGAGCAAGAAGGGATTTATCCTATTAGGTTAATAGCTATCACTGATGACGGTTGTCGAGATACAATTGTAAAGAACGTTACAGTTAATCAAGATCAATTAATCTTTGTGCCAAATGTAATTACACCAGACGGAGATACTTTTAATGAAGTGTTTAAGCCTTACTTTACTGGAATCGACATTTACGATTATCATTTAACAATCTACAATAGATGGGGAGAAAAAATGTTTGAATCGTATAATTTAGCCACTGGTTGGAATGGAACAGAGGGAGGTGAATGGGTTGAAGATGGTGTTGATATATGGCATATTACAACGGCGGAAATTGCTACAGATAAAAAACTTGAGTTTCATGGTCATGTTACTGTAGTAAAGTAATTTCTAGTAACGGTATTTCTAATTATGTAATTGTAAATTAATTTTTTGCTTTACGCAACGAATTCAATTTGTAATGCGTTTCTATAATGTAGATGTTGTAACTCTATCCCAAAATAGACTCAATCGCACATAATCTTTTTACATTATGAAATCAATATTAAAGGAACGTTTATCTAAATGCTGGAACTATCAAGCAGTATTATTGTTACTTTTTTTCTTCCCAATAATTACCAATGCTCAGATAGATTGTGATGAATCTGTTGTGCCACCTACGGTGTTAGATGGTGTTTCAGTTACTTCAACCTGGACAGGATCGGTTACAACATATCCAACAGCTTGGACATCATGCGGATTTACAACTCCAGCCAGTTCCATTCATGTTGGTGCGTCAGGTGCGTTCACTTATACGTTTGATTTTAGTGAACCTGTAAATGATCTTGTTTTTATAATTACAGCAACTGGTACAGGAGTAGATGAAGAGTTTACTGTAAATGTAGACGGGGCCGGAATTCCTGATGTTATTGATGAAGGTTCATGTTTTACAACTGTTGTAGGAAATTTAATTTCTAGTGGTGCAGGTGCCGGACCAGATGGTGGTGGTGGTGCTTTTCGAGTGAATGACCCAGGAGGGCCTTATACCTCAGTAACTCTATCTGGACCTGGAGGTTCTGCCGGAAGCTTAATTGCATTGTGCAGTAATTCTGTGGTTTCTGTAAGTGGATATGAAACAACCAATGTTACTTGTAATGGAGATTGTGACGGATCTGCAACGATTATTGAAGGAGATATTCCTCCATATACATTTTTGTGGGATGCCGAAGCAGGAGGAGGAACTGATATAACTGCGGATGATTTATGCGCAGGAACTTATGAGGTTACTGTTACAGATGGGGACGGTGGTGTAGAAATATTAGAAATTACAATTACAGAGCCTGATGCAATCGAAGCTGAAGTATTAGTTGAAACGGATGTAACTTGCTTTGGATTAACAGATGGTGCAATTACAATTGGAGGTTCTGGCGGAACTGGTGATTTGACATATGATATTGGAGACGGTCCTGTTGCTTCGGGCGAGTTTACTGGATTGGGCGCTGGAACATATACAATTGTCATTACGGATGAAAATGATTGTACGCATGAAGTTGAAGTCGAATTAGTAGAACCTGATGAATTGGTGGTTACAGAAACTGTTACAGATGGTGTTTGTAATGTAGACTGCTCTGGAGAAATAGACTTAGCGGTAACTGGAGGTGTTGGTCCATATACATTTAGTATTGATGATTGTGCAACCTCAGAAGCCACGGGAACATTCACCGATCTTTGTGAAGATACCTATGAAATTTGTGTCGAAGATGCAAATGGGTGTCAATATTCAAATGATATTTACATAGTGGGCTCTATTGCACTTGATTTAGAAATTGTGACCTTTAATGAGCCTACATGTTACGGTTTTTCAGATGGATCAGTAACGGTTTCTTCAGGAGTAGGAGAAGCTGATTATACTTGGATACCTGACAATCCGGTTGAAGGTGCAACTTATAATAGTATGAATGCTGGAACTTATTGGGTTTACGCTTCAAGCGGAGAGTGTATTGATTCTTTAGAAATTATAATGGGACAACCTGACTCTCTATATGCCGATCTTACAATTACACACCCTTCGTGCTTTGGTGATTCTACAGGAACAGCAGTTGTAAGTCCTGTTTATAATGCGCAAGGCGATTTGGATAATATATCCTTTTATTGGACTCCAAATTTCTTTGGTGATGAAGGTGTGGGAGTGGATTCTGCCTATGGAATGCCTGCTGGAGATTATACGGTAACAATTAATGATGATAATGGATGTTCTAATGTATTAGACTTTACGATTATTGAACCTACAGAATTGGTTTTTTCAGAATTGGGGTTTGAGCATGCTTTTTGTCGTTTGTATGGATATCAATCTGGTAATGGAGTAGTTTTTGTCGGCGCGACTGGTGGTACATCAGCTTACAATTATGAATGGACAGATATTGAAACCGGAGAAGTGTCTGATAATTCAACTTGGGGAGGATTAAATCCTGGAGGTTTTATTATTGAAGTTACTGACGCCAAAGGGTGTGTTTTAACTGATACAGTTATTGTTGATTCATTAAATCCAATTGCGGCCTTTACTGTTGATTCTGATCAATTGAACAGCGATTGTGAAGGGACTGAGCTCGTTATTGCTAATTTTATAAATGAGTCTGAAAATTTTGCAAATCCAAATAACCCAGGAGCTGATACTAGTTTCTTTTGGCATTTAGGTTATACAAATGCAAGTTGGTATTTAACACATGACTATTTTGAAGTGGTGGATACTGTTTATCCGGGAGAGGATATTTATGAAGTATGTTTAGTTGCGACAAATAAAAATGGTTGTACAGATACTACCTGCAAAAATATAATCGTGCATGAGCAGCCAGGTTTTATTGCTCCTAACATATTCTCACCAGGCGGTAATGATGATATTAATAATGTTTTCACTTTTGAGTTTACGTCTGCTGCAATTGAAGAGTTTTATTGTGTTATCGTAAATCGTTGGGGTGTGCAAGTTGCAGAACTTAACGATATCACCCAAGCCTGGGATGGAACTGACCGAAATGGAGATGATTGCCAACATGGGGTTTATTTTTATACCTATGAAGCAGTTTCAACAAATGCAACGGTATTTAAAGGGCAAGGAACTGTGCAACTAGTAAGGTAATTAATAGTGTGTCAATTGACAATGTTCAATTACTAAATACCAATTACCAATTACCAATTACCAATTACCAATTACCAAGTACTAAGTACCAATTACTAAGTACTGAATACCAAATACTAAGTACAGATTATTAAGCATTAAACACAGTGTGTAAAGTAAACCTATTCCAGTTCTATATCAATTCTGGGGAGCCCGAAATATCTTAAATTAGTGTCGTTCTCTCCATGGTCATGAAAGTTTGATCCAGTAATAGTTAATGCTCCAAATGAAATTGGGTAATCAGATTCTGAAGTCTTGACTATGTGTCCAATTGTATTGGTGATATTACCTGCCCAATTTGTTTGAATTCTGCTAATACTGTATGAAACTCCACTATGCAAAGTAATTGGTGTCCCTGTTGTTGAATAAGACATTTTATTAGACTTAAATGCCGATTCTTGACTGTATATAATGGAAGAGTCATTGTTGTCTCTAATTTCAATCAAATAATTTGTTGTTTTAATCGCTTCCTGACTTTGATAACCAACGGATAATAACGTTTTGTCCTCACTCAATACAAAAGTATAAGTGTGCACTTCAGTGTCCATGGTTATGCGGCCTTCATTTCCAGCGGTTAATTGTTCATTGAATGCCTCCTGAAAATCAGTTTTTTTTGTATTAAAATTTGCTTTTTTGCAGCCGATAACTAATAATGAAAGGGCCATTAAATAGATAATTCTTTTTCTTAAATCCATTGGGGTAAGTTTAAGTCGTTTCCTAAATAAACGATTTGAAACCTGACTTATTGTCGCTGAAGATTTAAAGAAGTCAAATGTTAAGTGCCAAATACTGAAAATGAAGTACTGAATACTATTACATTATTTAAAGCATTTCAAACTCTGTTCCAACCTTAGTTTCGCCCATCAATTTTGATTGCAAATTTTTAAAGTCGTATAGGTCTGTGTCAAACATATGTGTTGGAGAAATGTTTTTCAAAGCCGTGAACATAATTTCCGATCGGTTGGCATATTTTTCATCCCAAGTTGCCAACATTTTCTTTACTACTTGACGCTGTAGGTTTTCTTGAGTACCGCATAAATTACATGGAATAATTGGGAAGTTTTTATACCCAGAATATTCTATAATTTGCGCCTCTTTCACCAATGCTAAAGGCCTTAACACTACAAAACGATTATCATTTGTAATGTATTTAGCAGGCATTGTTTCAATTTTACCAGCAAAAAACAAATTCAAAAAGAAAGTCTCAAGAATATCATCACGGTGATGACCTAGACAAATTTTGTTACATCCTAGGCGTTCAGCAGCTTCATATAATGTTCCACGTCTTAGTCTTGAACAAAGGCTGCAGGTTGTTTTCCCTTCTGGAATTTTTTCTTTAACAATGCTATAAGTATCGCGCTCAACAATTTCAAAATTAGCACCAACTTCAGTTAAATATTTAGGTAGAACTTCTTCTGGAAACCCAGGTTGTTTTTGGTCTAAATTAACCGCAACAATTTCAAAGTTAAAGACAGATGCTTTTTGAATTTGCATCAAAATGTCCAACATAGTATAACTATCTTTTCCACCAGACAAGCACACCATTAACTTATCGCCATCTTGAATCATATCAAATTCATTGATTGCGTTCCAAACCGTTTTTTTGATTTTACGATTTAGCTTCTCTTCAGCTGCTTTCAGCTCCTTATCATCCATTACTTCAGCTCCCATTTTTGTATTCGGTCATAAATTACTAAACTGCCACTTACTGCAACGTTTAATGAACCCTCACCAGGTAATTGTATTAAGTGGTGACATCTGTCTAAAACGTTTTGCGGTAAACCGTTATCCTCAGCGCCTAATAAATAGGCTCCTCTTGGCGGATGCGCAAAGGTACAAATTGATTGTGAATTACTATTCATTTCTATACCGACAAGTTGTGTAGAGTAGGGTAAGGATGAATAAAAGTGCTCAAAGTCGTCATATTTATAAAAAGGAATTTTTGACCAAGCCTTTTGTGTGTCAGAAGTCTGGTGTTTGTATTTTCCATCAATTATAAAGATAAACGAGGCGCCAAGTATTTTAGCCGTTCGCCATAAAGTGCCAATATTGTGGGTTGTTTTTGGTTGGTAAACTCCAATTCCAAAAAACGACTCTTCATTTATATCCCACTTTTTTTTCATGGCTTTTTATTTTCTTCCTTTGCCTGAATTTCCTGTCTTTTAAAGGTGTCGTAATAAATTCCTTTTTGAGCTAGTAGCGCTTTGTGGTCACCTTGCTCCACTAATTTGCCTTCATCTAAAACAATTATGGTGTCAGCATATTTAATACTTGAAATTCGGTGACTTATAATGATCGCCGTTTTTTCAGTTAAATCACTTTTAATGGACTGTAAAATATATTCTTCCGTTTCATTATCCACAGCAGATAAACAATCATCAAAGAGTAAAATTTCTGGCTTTTTAATAAGCGCTCTTGCAATTGAAAGTCGTTGCTTTTGCCCGCCAGATAAATTAATCCCGCGTTCTCCTAAAAGTGTGTCGTATTTTTCAGGGAAATGCATAATTGTTTCATGGATACCTGCATTTTTAGCGTATTCATGAACTTCTTCATCACTAATTTCATCAGAATTTGCACCAAAAATTATATTGTTTTTAATACTGTCTGAAAATAAAAAGTGCTCTTGCGGAACATAACCTAGCAAGTGACGCCATCCTTCTAAATTAAGCTTTGCAAGTTCTTGTTGATCAATTTTAATATTACCCTCAGTAGGATCTAATAAGCGCATTAGTAAATATGCTAAAGAAGATTTTCCCGAGCCTGTTCGTCCAATAATACCTATTGTTTGCCCTTTTTTAATGGATAATGTGATTCCATTTAATGCTGTAACACCAGAATTTTCATAAGTTAAACTTACGTTGTTTAGGTTAATGCTTTCTGAAAATTCAACTGTTTTTTCTTCGTTAGCATTTTCATCTAAGTCTGGCTTCTCCTTTAAAAATTCTGTAATTCTTTTTTGTGAGGCAGAGGCGTGTTGCACAATTGAGGTTACCCATCCAACTGATGCAAATGGCCAAGTAAGCATGTTTACATACAATACAAACTCTGCAATTTCTCCCCGTTCAATTGTTCCTGCGTTGGCTTGAAGTCCGCCAATGTAAATGGTTAAAATTGTACTAATACCAATTAATAAAATGATTGTAGGCATGAAAAAGGCATTTGTTTTAGCCAAATTCATTGAGTTACGCTTGTAGTTTTCTGCTTCGCGGTTAAATTTTGCTTCTACTTGTTTTTCTTTAACATGCGATTTTATTACACGAATTCCAGAAAAAGATTCTTGAACTATTGTAGATAATAAGGATTGTTGAAACTGAACACGCTCACTTTTTTTATTCAAAACACGACTAACAAAATAAATCAATATCGACATAATTGGCAATGGAAGTAGCACATACAATGTTAATTCTGGATTTTTTGAGATCATTTTATATAAAATCAACCCAAACAAAAAGAATAAGTTAATCGTGTACATAATTCCAGGTCCTAAATACATTCGAACCTTAGAAACATCTTCACTTATTCTATTCATCAAATCACCCGTTGCATTTTTTTTATAAAAGTTGAATGATAAATGTTGGTATTGATCGTAGATCTCATTTTTCAGATCATATTCAATAAACCGAGACATGACAATAATCGTTTGTCTCGTTAAAAATAAAAATACACCTTTTAAAACGGCCAATAACATGTATAAGCCAGAGAGTGTAAGCGCTGTTTTAAGAATTAATTCACCCGTATTTTCTTCGCCAGATTCTAATTGCCCACTTATCGTGTTTATTGCTTCACTCAGGATTTCAGGCTGTTGTACGAAAAAAATATTGGAGATAAAAATGAAAATAGTGCCCAGTATCAAGCGCCATTTATACTTGACCAAATATTTATTTAAATAGAATAATGAAGACATGTAAAATTTAGTACTTTTGTAGCGCAAAAAAACGACTGCAAAGTTACGATAAAGATTCATTTACAAAGAACCTGTTGTAACATTTATTTGCAAGTGTAAAGACGAAAATAAAGATTGCAGCTTAGTAATTAAGAGATTAACAATTAGACGATCGATATAAATTTATAACCTCAATATAATATTATGTTTGAAGTAAAAGATATCAAAGAGACAACACTAGGGGAAAACCCAGTAGTACAAAGAATGTCTCAGTACAATCATGAGCAACTTTTGTTTTGCAATGATAATGCAACAGGATTAAAGGCAATTATAGCTGTTCACAATACCACTCTGGGACCTGCATTAGGAGGAACAAGAATGTGGAATTATAACAATGAGTTAGAAGCTTTGAATGACGTATTGCGTTTGTCAAGAGGGATGACTTATAAGAACTCAATTTCTGGTTTGAACTTAGGAGGCGGGAAAGCGGTTATTATTGGAGATTCGCGTAAACAAAAGAGCGAAGCACTTTTCAGAAGATTTGGAAAATTTGTTGAATCATTGGGCGGGAAATATATTACTGCAGAGGATGTTGGGATTTCACCACAGGATATGACCTGGGTAAATATGGAAACCAATAATGTGGTTGGCCTTCCTGGTAAAAGTGGCGACCCTTCTCCTGTTACGGCTTATGGCGTTTACATGGGAATGAAAGCAGCTGCAAAGGCTCAGTTTGGAACTGACTCGTTGGCTGGTAAAAAAGTTGCTGTGCAAGGTGTTGGACATGTTGGAGAGTATTTAGTAGGATATTTAGCAAAAGAGAATGCAGATATTTATATTACAGATATTCATGAAGCAACATTGAAAAATGTAGCAGATAAATATGGAGCAACAGTTGTTGGTTTAGATGATATTTATACCGTTGATATGGATATTTATGCGCCATGTGCACTAGGAGCCACTGTGAATGATGAAACTTTAGCTCAATTGAATTGTTCAATTATCGCAGGTGCTGCAAATAATCAATTAAAAGACGAAACAGTTCACGGAGAAGCCGTTAAGGAAAAAGGGATTATTTATGTGCCTGATTTCATGATAAATGCCGGTGGAGTTATTAACTGTTACGCAGAAGTAAAAGGATTATCGTCTGAATGGGCAATGAATAAAGCTGCCGAAATTTATGACACATCATTAAATATAATTAATAGATCAAATAGTGATAATGTAGCTACCTATAAGATTGCAAATAAAATGGCTGAAGAGCGCATTGCATCAATAGGTCAGGTTAAATTACCAATGTAGAAAAAAAAGCATGTTAAACAGACGTCATTTACGTATTAAAGTATTGCAAGTACTTTACGCCTTTTTTCAAACCGAAGATGGGGATATTTTAAAATCAGAGAAGGAATTATTAACCTCAATTGATCGTATGTATGATCTTTATTTGTGGTTTTTATTAACATTTGAAGAAGTGCACCGTTTTTCATCTCAACGTATAGAGGATAGATTGAAAAAGGTGAGACCAACTAAAGATGACTTGTCTCCTAATCGTAAATTTGTGAATAATGAAATTATTCAGCTATTACTTCAAAGTGATGATTTACGAAGAAAGTCAGAGGAGAATAAAGTGAACTGGACTGGAGCAGTGGAAAACGACCTAATGCGTAAATTGTTTTTGCAAATTATGGATTCTGATCTATATAAGAATTATATGGAGGAAGAGGGGCAGTCGTTTGAGCGTGATAAGGAATTTATCGTAGATCTTTTCAAAAAAGAAATTGCCAATTTTGAGTTAATTCACGATTATTTTGAAAACAAGAGCATTTTCTGGTTGGATGATATTGACTTGATGTGTTCAATGGTTCTTAAAACGATCAAACAGTTTAAGGCGGATGATGAAGCTGGCAAATCAATTTTAGGATTGTATAAGGATAAAGAAGATGAACTAGGGTTTGTAAAAACAATTGTTCGTAAGTCTGCTCAGTTAGATGAGGAAAACACGGCATTGATTGACGAGTTAACTAAAAACTGGGAGATTGATCGTATTGCGAAAATGGATGTTATTTTATTGAAAATGGCATTGACTGAGCTTAAAGTGCAACCTTCTATTCCTAAGAAAGTAACGCTAAACGAATATATTGAAATTTCAAAGTTCTATAGCACACCTAAAAGTCAGGTGTTTATTAATGGAATTTTAGATAAAGCAATTCCTTTATTAGAAGAAAGAGGTGAGCTTAAAAAAACAGGAAGAGGATTAATTAACTAAATAAGGAGAAATGAAAAATTTATTTTTTATTGGAGTGGTATTGTTAAGCGTGGTGAGCTGTACTTCTGACCAAGGAGCTGATGCGGAAGAAAGAAGAGCTGAGTATGCTGAATTTGTTGATGAACCAACAAGCATTGAGTTTGAAAGTTCAGAGTTTAATTTTGGTACTGTTGCAGACGGAGAAATGGTTAAACATAAGTTCAAGTTCACGAATACTGGAGATAAAAATTTGGTGTTATTTGATGTGAAAACAACATGCGGATGTACAGTACCAGAAGATTGGCCTAAGCATCCAATTGAGCCGGGTGAAGGTGGAGAAGTTGAAGTGATTTTTAATTCTAACAATAAAGTTGGAAACGTAAATAAAAGCATTCGTATTGAAGCGAATACAAACCCTACAGTTTCTACAGTTAAAATAACTGGTGAAGTAGTAGCTGCAGAATAAAAACAAAAAAAATGAACAATCAAATGATTACGTTATTACAAGGAACAGGTGGAGCCGAAGGCGGTTCTTTAATGCAAAGTTTAATAATGTTCGGGTTAATAGGTTTAGTATTTTACCTATTTATGATATGGAAGGTAAACAAGTAAATCAGTGGATTCAACGACAAGCCAGACAAAACAATCTTAACCTTCTTCCCGATGTTTTCCTGATGCTTGCTGAATTATTCGAAGGTAATTTAAATGCTTTAGAGCAAGAGCTACAGAAACTTTCGATATTATTTGGTCAACAATTAATTACCGCAAACGACGCAGAAAAGCTGCTGATTAAGCAGGCTAAATTTAATCCTTTCCAACTAATTGATGCCATGCTTGTTGGTGACATCAATAAATGCATCGCTATGTTAGATCAGCTTCAACAAGACGGCACAGCCATAAATCAATTGATATGGTTTATCCATAAAGAAATTAAACAGTTATTTATAATGCAAGAAAAAATGGCTCAAGGTGATTCGTTCGCCAACCTGTGTAAAGAGTTTCGTATTTGGGATAAAAGAAAGCCTTTATATCAACAAGCCATTAATAATATAGCAGAACAAAATCTCGCTTATGCGCAAGCTAGATTAGCGGATGTCGACACCATCAGTAAAACCAATAGTGAGTTTAACCCCTTTGTTTTACTCGCCGACGTATTAGTCACTTTATACCATGGTGAAACCATGAAACATTATTCGTTAAATTATGAATATGCCTAATACTTCTAAACGTGAAAACCAACCAAAGCACAGACCGGATCAGCCCATAAATCAAACCATTTCGCGCATTGGTATTTTAGGCGGTACGTTTGACCCAATTCATATAGGCCATATTAACCCTGCTTTAGAAAATGCTAAATGGTTATCGTTAGACAAACTATACCTTTTACCTGCGCATATTCCGCCTCATAAAAACCACACAACGGCCAACGCAAGCCACCGTAAAGCTATGGTTGAATTAGTTTGTCAGCAATATCCTAATTTGCAACTTGATGATCGTGAGCTAAATAAAAACACACCGTCGTATACGGTCGAAAGTTTACAAGATATCAATAAACAATATCCCAATAGCCAAGTATTTTTTATTATAGGCATGGACTCGTTACTAACATTTACCCGTTGGTATCGTTGGTCTGACATACTTAAATTGTGCCATTTAGTGGTTAATACTCGGCCAGATTATGATTTAGAAAAACTAAAAAAAGCATGTCATCAATCTTTATCGCCTTATTTTACTGATGACCTAAAAGCATTGGAGTCTATCAAGTCAGGAAAGATCGTCTTTCATCAAAACACGAATATCGACATTTCTTCAACACAAATTCGTCATGAACTATCTCAGGGAAAGTTTGATAAAAACAAGCTTTTAGTAAAAGTAATCGATTATATAAAACAACATCGATTGTATAGCGAATAACCACATATCATTCGCAATATTTTATATAAACACCAAGCAAACTGTTGCAAAAATCATCGCGAAAATTCAACACGCCCTAGTCAGATAAAACGAAGACTTACCCTTAAATGTGTAAAAATACGGCGCCGCTATTAACCTAGCTTTAGAATAGTGATATTATTAAACAATATATCCGTTTAAATGATGAAGAGAATTTACTTTGCAAATTGAAGCATTTACCGCTTTTGTTACTGAGAAAATAGAAGACATGAAAGGACGTGATCTTATC
>CAKZPK010000530.1 GCA_937139035.1 uncultured Crocinitomix sp.
AAATATTGATCAATTATCCATTTACGATTTAACTGGGCAATTGATTTTACAAGACCTTTCTGGAGCGAATAATATTTTAATTGAATCACTCTCTCCAGGCATTTATTTAATACAAATTAAATCAGACGGTAATACATCAGAACAAAAACTAGTGATTGAATAATTAAAGTTTACTAAGGCCTTCTCAACCATAAATATTTATAGCTTTACACTCAAATTAAGTATTAGTTATGAGTATCGAAAAAACTATCCAGGAACGTGCGGCGTCTCAATGTGAAATCTGTTCTTCAAAAAACAATTTAAGCTTGTATGAAGTGCCTCCGCATCCAAAAGGAACTGTTGACGATACAATACTTATTTGCGAGACTTGCAAGGCACAAATTGAAAATCCTGATGAAGTAGATCCAAATCACTGGCGTTGTTTAAATGAAAGCATGTGGAGCGAAGTTGATGCAGTTAAGGTTATTGCTTGGCGTATGTTAAACAGACTTAAATCAGAAGGCTGGACACAAGACCTGTTGGACATGATATATTTAGAAGAGGATACATTAAAATGGGCAGCTGCAACAGGCGAAGGAGATGATGAGGAAGAAGCCGTGGTACATAAAGATGTTAATGGTGTAATTCTTGAAAATGGAGACACAGTTGTACTAACAAAAGATTTGAATGTAAAAGGCGGAGCAAGCTTCACAGCTAAACGTGGCACGGCCGTTCGTCGAATTTCATTAGTATGGGATAATGCCGAGCATATAGAAGGAAAAGTTGAAGGGCAACAAATTGTCATTTTAACGAAATTCGTCAAAAAAATGTAGTAAAATCACCCCGCTACATTTCTTCATTAAAAGCAATTCAACGATCACCAATGTTATTGATAGTTTTCTACTAAACTAAATTGAAATTTAGTTTAGTATTCTATTGTACCAAAATACAACAACCTTCTCAAACTCTTAAATAAGATACGTAACGGAAGCACCTGAAGAAATTTAGGTATTTCCAGTTACTTAACTGAGCATTGCGTCAAAAACAATGCTCTTTTTTATGCTTCCAAACGGGCTGGCCTATTACCGACAAAGTTTATTAATTTTAACTGACGATTCTGAAGACAACGGACATAGTTTATTCAAATTAATACTAGAAGATGACTAAGAGGATACTAATTAATGTTAAAAACAATTATCTATTCACACTTAACTCACCTATTCTCAAGCTTTTCATCTATATTGTTTGAAAACCTACACCTATGTCCCGAATATTCTCAAAAATAGCCAAACGTGTTTATATAATTCTATTTATTGCATTTGCTTTACTTTTTCTGTTTAGGCTTGGCTATGGCTATACTTTAGATGTTGATTCAGTCATTGAAGATGAAATCTACTTTGACAATTTTTCAAGTGACAATAAAAAGAATTATGCCTCTGACGGATATAAATCAGGTAAGTTTGACATGGATCAGGGTCTGTCTCAAAATGTTAGTGTTGACCAGAAGTATGAAAAAATTGCAGAGGTAAACACTTCCACCAAAAAATTTGATGATGATGAAGCAAAAGTGAGAAGTGAGGTTGAAAACAATTTTGGAATTGTACAATATGAACGTAAAACAGGTAACGACGGGTATAGAAAACTTCAACTTCAAATAGGTGTTCCGCCAGTCAATTTTGACACACTTTACGGAATACTCATCAAAATTGGAAAAACTCATTCAAAAGAAATTATCAAAAACGACAAAACGAATGATTATCTTGAATTAAACGCTAGAAAGGCCTCATTAGAAAAAACACTTGCGTCACTGATTCTATTTAAAGAAAAAAGCGGAAGAATTGATGAGTATATTAACCTTGAAAATCGAATTTTAGAGATTGAAGAAAACCTGCAACAACTTGGTGTTAATTTGGGTGACTTTGATGAATCAAACGAATTTTGCACCATTCAATTTTCATTAGCTGAAACAAAAGATGTCGAAATAATTGGCGTTTCATTCTATCACCGTGTAAAAGTAGCTTTAGAGTGGACTATCTCAATGTTTCTACGTTTAATGTCAATACTGTTTTTCATAGTACTTGGTGTTTATTGCTTAGTCTTTGTTTTAGAAAAAAGCGGAACGGTAATTGACTTTTTCAAGTCTTTTAAAAAAGGAAGCAACGAGAAATAAAACCACATGAACCAATTTAAAATTGCTGTAAAAATCATTAGTATTCTATTGATTTTCTCAAGTTTTTCATCTTGTAAAGAAGGTGCAGATTCTAATACAAGCAACATCAACCCAGTTACAATTGACAGTTCATATAATAACAATTTAGAAGAAATTTATTCCTATCTATCAGTAACACCCACAATCTATACAATAAACCCTGCAAAAGACACACTAATTGAATGTAGCCAAGGAACGCGTTTATTTTTCCCAAAGAATAGTTTTTCATTTGCTAACCGAGATGAGCCTACCTCAACTATTGAAATATCAGTGAAAGAATGTTATAAATATGCCGATTTTATTGGAGAGAATTTGTCAACAATTAGCAATGGTAAATTGCTAGAAACTGGAGGAATGTTGCAAATTGCTGCCACATCTGAAGGAAAAGAAGTGCAGCTAAAACCCGATAAAAATTACACTGTTTATTTCCCACGAAATGAAAACTTATTGAAAATGGAGCTTTTCTATGGTGAAAGAGATAGTTCAGAAAACATAGACTGGACGCTTGCGACAGACAATGACCAATCAAACCAAACTGGTTTAACTTTGCCTAGTTCGATCATGCCGCGCATACCTATTTGTGTCCTTAGGCTTACTTCCCACACAAGTAAAATTGGTGATTATCCGGTTGAATGGAAATTTAAAAACAAACCTGGTAATGTGTTCGAATACTTTGCTTCAAATTTTAGCCTACCTGAAGAATTAGCAAAAGAGATAGGCGAAACGGATGTTATTGCTGACTATAACTTTGAAATAGATAAGAATGGAAAGATTGTAAAAATCTACACTTCACAAATTTCAGATAAGCGCATTGACGATTTACTGAAAGCATTTATAAATGAACTACCACCATTTGATATGAATAGCATGGGTGACCCAGATGTTGAGACAACAATGGGATTAGGTTTTTCGTCTATCATAAAATATGATTATAATAATTATGCCGAAAACTTTGAAGAAAACCAAGGCAGTGATAATATCCTAATCAATGTCAATCAAACTGATGTTGATTTTTACGTTTTTTCAGCGACAAAATTAGGTTGGATAAATTGTGACAGATTTTGGAATTACAGCGAACCAAAAATTGATTTTTTTGTTCAAAAAAACTCCGAAACGCCAATGAGTACTTATCTTATTTTTGAAAACATTCGTTCAATAATGCGCGGTTCAGCAGTTCAAGATAAATTTGTTTTTTCATCCATTCCAACGGAAAAAGACATAAAAATTATTGGCATAAAACACAATGATGGACAACCTCAACTCTGCGTGCAAAAAGCAAATACTAGTGATCTCACAATCACACTAAAAGAATTCGAGTCATTCACATTGTCAGAGTTAAAAGCAGAAATTAACAGCATTAACTAAACGCAAAAAGTTGGTTATTCGTTAAAGTGAATCATAAGGTTACTAAATGCAAACCCAGACATAAACAGTTAACAAGTCATTCTGTTTTATGTTAAAAACACTTTTAATATTATTTATAATCACGGTCAATTCTTCTGCTTTTTCACAACCTAAATTTCAACTGGAAGCATACTCGGGCATGCAGCATGTCCACCATCATCAATGTAATTTAGAAGATAAAAGCTACCACCGTGGCTTTACAATGTGCGCAGGTTTACGTTTCAATTTTAATCTCAATGATCAGTGGACAATTATTCCTGGCTATACCTTAAACAACATAATAGGAGACAATTTTGTTTTTCCGTTTGAGCGAATTTTGCGCCTAGATCTTAAATACCGCTTTCGTGGATCTCCACGGTTTCCGAGAATTAGATTAAGCGCAGAAAGCGGATTAGAATGGGCCTATTACGATAAAAAAATTAAGTTTCCAATTTACTTTGGCGCCCAATACAACCTCAACGCTTATATGGATTTATTTTCACGTGCGCGTTTACCCAACCTTGTTGAATTTGACGCCCTCGAATTATATCATTTCGTAGAAGCTAGTCTTGAATTTGGAATTGCCATTAACCCTAAATGGGATAACCTTCCAAAATATGCCGGCAATGGCAATCCATATCTTTTAAGATAACTAAAGTTCCCACTTCTTCATGATCCCCTGAATTGCACTATTCAAGGATGACTTTGGTAATTTTGTACCAACAGAAAACGACTTCATACTCATTGAATCATCCAAAAAGGTATTCAAATTCTCCACCGATTTAGGTTGGAAAATTGGCGTGCTTGGGGTATTTAAATAGTCCTTTATTTTTTGCAGATAATTGCTATTTGGATCGCGCAACTTTTCAATTAACCCCTCATATTTAGGGCGCAACTCTTCAGAAAAATGAGATAAGGATTTGTGCATCATCTCGATTAGTTCGGGCGTTAATAAATCAATGTTTTCAGCAATCTTCATTGATTCCATGACTCCGATCGTTTCATTCGCCTCCATTTTTTCAACGAAGTTGTATAAGTTCCGAATATAATCAACTGGCAACATTTCATCTAAATAACCTGCCACTCTTGTTTCAGCGTGGTTTAATGACAACGCTGAAACACTTAATTCACTTGAACTATTTTTACGATCAACTAAACGTGCAAATAGCTTGGGAATCATATCCTCTTTATTAGCTACAAAATCAACACTTCTTGTTTGCATTTTAGGAGCACTCTCGAAATTTTTAATTTCTGCCGTTCTGTCCCAAAGTAGAAAAGCACCCTCATTATAGCTATTTCCTGCAATTAATGAGCTTAAAGAATCAGAAGGAATCAACTCGTCTTTTGACATACTCAAATCGCAAATTAATTTCCAGGCCGCATTTAACATAGGCGGCTCACTAAACACATATGCATTCAGTAAATCACTTGAATTTTCTGGGTACAATGCATTTTCTTTCTTTAACCACAAACCTATTGCCATCACATCTGGAATAGGTCCCATAATATTTAACAAATTTTTGAAAACAGTATTCAATAAATCCGTTCTATCTGTCAAATCATTATTGGCAATAAAAAGATAGGCGCCATACAAGCCCAACATTGGATTTGTATATTTATGATTTACCATGCGCCGTGCATTACTATCAGAAACTATGGTTTGATTATAACTTAGGCCATCAACAGCCAATTCACAACTATCATAGTCCAAATCCTTTTTATCAGGACTAAAACCAAGCCCTAACCTACTCATTGTAATTACAGAATGAAATACTACAAGTTCATGACTATCAACCTTGAGAAAAAGTTGTGTTTGATAGTTTTCTATAACCTGAATAATTTGCTCGTATTTGTCTCCTTTTATTGAATACCGAACACGATAACTACCCGGTGGTAATTTAAATGTTTCTCCGTGACACCAAGAATCTTCATGTCGGTCAACATCTTTTCGGTCAAACAAATCTTTAATCTTATGTAGCGTTTCACCGTCCATTGAATAGATATCGATTCTATTACGCTTGTCTGGTAACATTTTATATGCTTCATCAGATCTTACAAAAATGAAAAAACTACTCGCTTTATCTGCTTTACTAATTCGAATAGCATCCTTTTGCTGATACTCAAGCACACCGTTTTCCGCCAAAGGCACAACAGAATCTTTTATGCTACGAATAGATTCATTCTTAATGACAGTATCCTTCTGAATGATCTTCATCTCCTCCTGAATGGTTGTCCCTATATGATAATTTATCTTATAGATTCCTGCAGGCACTTGAGTTTCGAGCGTACCTACTCCACTAGCTATTTCGTTATAGCTTCCATCCAACACCGTAATTCCAACTAATCGGTCGCCTGTGCGTATTGTTAATCCTAATTTTTTATCCGACATGCTGCTCTATATTTTGTGAGACATCAAATCCTCCTGTTATATCTGTTCCTTTTACCACGTATCCGTAAAAACCTGTTTTAAGCGAAAGTGCAATATTAGGCCCTTGAATTTCTTGGGTTAATTCCTCAATCTTTTGCATGGATGAGTTCATAATGAACAATGTTTTACCAATACATTCATCAGAAAAGGTTAAGGTAACCTCATTAAAACTTTCCTTTACTGCTAGTACGATATCTTCACCATCAAACCCACAAGAAACCGTTGGCCCTTGCTTAACATCCTTAGTTAAATTCTTAAAAAATGCCTTGAAACTTTCATACGTAATTTCATTATTATCATTGGTTGCAGGTGCATTTTCTAAGGCCTTAATTAAATAGGTTGTAAAAATTCCTCCTTTAGATTTTTTATCCTCTCGAGATGATTTTGCATGCGAACTTGAATAAGCACGCATAGTTCTTATCACACGAGGATGATTATCACTTAAAGGTCTTCCTGGAGCAGACAAATTAATCTCTAAATCACGCGAAACAGTTCGACAACAATCCATCAGCAAAACTATTTCTTTAAAAACACCCATTGCTTCAAGGTATTGCGAATATTTCCATCCGTTAATATGATTACCAAATCTGAAATAATAATCACCGTCTGCTGTTAACATAGCGTTATCATCCTTATTGGTTACGTTCGCAAATCCATGTCCAGAGAAATAAAGATAAATTCGGCGTCCTAAATAAACCTTTCCATCAGGATCTACATAGAGATCATTATCAGCTACCTCATCATCTCCTGGACTTAACGTATGTATATACTCGGCCTTATCAATATAATCTCCAAATTTATTTCGATAATCTGACACATTAGGTTGAGGCGTTTCATGACTTATTTCTTCATCAGGAAAACAAAGGGTTGAGATATTACCTTCATCCATATTTCCTCCAGTAGGCGATAATAACCACTTTTGAAATCTTTCAACATCAGAAATGGCATAATTCAACCATTGATTTTCATCCATTTTAGGATAACAATTCACTCCTATGAGTAATGCATGATCGTGTTTGTTCATGTTCATTTATTGATTGACAATACTTTTAATAATCTCCCCTACACTTTTACGGGTCTTAGGATCATCATCAAAATCTATATGTCTTTTAGATTCAGATTCCCACCCATCCGTTCCGGTAACAACGGACCACACATTTTTATTCGCTAAAAATGCTTTTCCTTTTTGCACTGCCGAGTCATTATTGTATGGCTTTCGATCTTCATAATATCTTTGCATACCCACAATTGGTGCATCAACAATTAAATCGCCATCCTCGTTTTTCTCTAATAACCCAGAAACTAAATAAAGTAACGAGGCCGTATAAAGAACTGGGACTAATTTATCCGCTTGCTCAACTCTATCTTTCATTCCAAAATTTCTAATGGAACGAATTCTGTCTTGGTGGTTTTCCAGTGTATTTGCAAAGAGGGAAAATTTACACGCGGCGGCCAAAAATATGACGTCAAATTTTGCATCAGCATCCAGTTCATTTACATCTGCGTTTTTAAGGAAATTACAGATATAGACGGCTCCAGTACTGTGCCCGGCTAAAATAATTTTACGTTTGTCACCGTTTGCTCTTGCCTCCTTAATCAACTTTAAAATGGCTGTTCCGGCATATTTTTCTGCATTTGGTTTAAAAGCATCTGCCGTATCTTTTTTCATTGCTCCCCAAAACTCCGCTCCAATATCATCAATGTACAATTTGCGCAAAATTTCTTCTGTAATTGTAACGCGTAAACCGTGGTCAGTCCCTTTACTGTATCTACCAATAACCGCTACACCTATTTGCACCAAGTGTTTAATTATTTTAGCAAAAGCAAAAGGTCCCTTTTCTCCTTCTTCAATTACTTCAACATCCTTTTTTAACTCCTCCATTACACTAGCTGAAACCCATGATTCCACTGGTTCAAAACTTTCTCCCTTTACATTTCCTTCTCCATCCTCTCCAATAGATTCTGTCAACATCCCCATTAGCTCTGCTTTCAATTTTCGGTCATCCGAAAGTAACTGCTCCAACTGCTCTTCTTGCCGTTTTGTTAAAACCATTTCATCCGAATCAAAATTTAATGGTCCGGCTTCCATCTCGTCAATTTCTCTCTCAACCTCACTCGAAACTGGATCTACTAATTCAATATTACCAGAACCTTTTGTACCTGAAGTTACAACGTCCTTCACTTTGGAAACCACAAACTGTTTTAGTCTTTTAGTTAAAATTTTAAATAGTTTGGTTTTACCAATTCCATCTCCCCCAGTAAATTGTTCTATAAAATACTCCGGAATATTACGAAAAAACGTTTCTCCAAAACCCGATTGCCAACCATAAAAAATTGGATAGCCGCCTGCATCATAAAATTCATCTTTCAATTTTTCTGCAGCCTTAACTCCTCCTTTTTCGTTTACCAATCCTCCATGAAAAAAAAGTACTAACGGGCGTTCTTTGTTTTCAGGTTTATTAATTTCAGAATCAAATATGCGTTTTAAATTATCTCCATAAGACAAATCTTCTCCGTTCACTGCACGTGGAGAAAATGTGCCATTTTGAACAGCTACATAATGATTTAATAAAGGAATATTAGTCTCAGACATTTGATTAGATTTAAAAGTTAAGTTTTGGCTACCTTGGGTAGGAAAATAGGCTTAAAAAGCGCCTAGTAAATATATTGATTTTTTTTGTAAATCAAGCCTATTACAGCTTGCAAACAAAACTAAATAGAACCGTTCTAGATACATATAGGCATATCCCTAAATTATTTACGGATAAACCCTATTTGATAAAAGTTGACTTTAAAGTGCATAGAAACCTTTATCTTTACACAAAACTGAAATTATGCTTAGAAGAATATCTTACCTATTTATTGCACCTGTTTTAATGTTTTCATGTGGAGAAGGCGAAGCAACAGATGTTGAAACTGATGTTGACTCAACTGCGCAAGAGGTTGTTGAAACTGTTGAAGATGAAACTGACAAGCCACCTAAGCCACCAAAAAGTCCTAGGTTACAAGCTACAGGAACTGCAGATGGAATTCAAGTTGATGTTGATTATGGTTCGCCATATGTAAAAGGTAGAGTTATTTGGGGTGATTTAGTTCCTTATGACAAAATTTGGAGAGCAGGTGCGAATGATGCAACTGCAATCACTTTTGGAGCAGATGTAAAAGTAAACGGAGCAAATGTTGAAGCTGGAACTTATGCATTATTTATTACGCCTAAAGAAAATGCTGATTGGACTGTTACTTTAAACGAAGAATGGAGCAAAGAAATTCACGGAGTTTGGGGTGCATATGACCATAAACCAGAAAAAGATGTATTGAATTTTGACGTTACTCCAGAATTTGGTGAAAACAACGTAGAATCATTAACTTTTGCTGTAACTGAAACAGGAGTTTCTTTTGCTTGGGAAAAAGCATCATTTAACTTTAGTATAGCAGCACAATAGTTAAAGACACTTAATAAAATTAAATCCCCTTTTTCAATTTTGAGAAAGGGGATTTTTTATTAAAAAAAAAGCGGCTGCCATTTTATGAAAGCCGCCCATTTGAATTAAAACTACCTTATAATTTTAACCCAACCAATAAAATATCATCCACTTGCTCACCTGCTCCTTTCCACTCTTCTAACGCGCTATTTAAAAACGTTTTTTTATTTGTAATCTCTTTGGAACTTGCCTTTGATAAAATAGTTTTCAATCCACTTTTTCTAAGTTTCTTTCCTTTATCTCCCCCAAATTGATCCATAAATCCGTCGGTCATTAAATAAAAAAATGAATCCTTTTTATAATTGATAATTTGAGTTTGAAAAGGAATTCTGCAATCTGCTTTCCCAATTGGCTGTCTATTAGCTTTTAACTCATTAATTATTCCATGTTCTGAATCTGCCAAGTAGATCGAATTATTAGCTCCGCTGAATGTAAATTGCCCCGTCTTTTTATCAATTGCACATAATGAAATATCCATGCCATCAGACAACGTTATTTCTTTAGTTTCGAATAACTCCTCAATTTTTATTGCCATTTCATCTAAAATCTCTCCAACTGCCATCCTACTATTATTACTCACTACCTCGTTTAACTTTTTATAGCATATAATGCTTAGCATGGCTCCTGGCACTCCGTGGCCAGTACAATCAGCCACAGCAAACAAAACACGATCTGGAGTATCAAATGACCAATAAAAATCACCCGAAACAATGTCTTTTGGCCGATTTAGAATAAATGAATTAGGAACATAGCTTTTAAAACTTGCGGGGCTTTGCAAAATCACTTTTTGAATTTGTCTTGCATACCGAATGCTTTCTGTTATTTCATTTTTTTGATCTGCAATTCTTTTTGCCTGCCCCTGAATTTGATTGCGCTGCTCAATCAACTCACCTAGCCGTTTATTGTATAATCCTGAAACAAAGCTTCTCCACGAGGTATATTTTTCATACCACTCTAATGTTTTAACTCCCGGAACAAAAATAATATCAGACTCTACTTCAACAATTCCATTTCCTAAACTGGGTTTGTTCTTTTGTGCGGCCACTAACGATAAGATGCAACTTTCAATTGGTAAAATATCATAAACCTTTGTTTGATTTTTCCCATCAGTCGTCTGTGACACTCTTATTCTGCCACGAATCAAAATAGGAATTTCAGGCACTTTACAATTCTCCTTTATTACTACTGTTCCCTTTTCTGTTTTTTGCAGCGGAAAAGAAGTGATTTCAGCAATAAGCTCTGATTCAAATAAGCTTTCAAGAACCTCCATTATCATTTACTTTACAAGTTCAATTAAAATATTTGCCAATTCTTTTGGCTGCGAAAAATTTGGCGTATGACTAGTTTCTAATGAAAATACTTTTTCAACCTTCCCATCATACATTGCACGTTGAATGGCAACAGGAATGGCTTTATCTAATGTACATTCAATATAATACTTTGGAATTGCTCCCCAATTTTTATCCGTTATTTCAAGTTCATAAAAAAGTGGTCTTGCTGGTTCGGGCAAAATAAATGAATTTGCTTTAGCAAATACTTCCTCAGAAATGTCATGAGCAAATGCTTGATGCATTTCAGACGCTTTCACCAAAGCGCAAGACTGATCATCTGAGAAATAAAAATTCTCTACTGCAACAGATCCTTCCACCCCTTCAATCATACTTACAAATGAACTTTTAGCTGGAGCTAAAAAGGCAGCCAAATAAACAATAGATTTAATTTTTTCTGGACGGACCTCAGCAACTCGGCTAACAGTAATTCCGTTAAAACTATGTCCTAAAAGTATCATGGGTTCTTCTTGCTTATCAACCAAATTAACAATGCAATCCACATAGTCTTGCATAGTAATGTCTTTTGCCGGAGTCAAATCCACTCCATGGCCAGGAAGATCAGGAGTAATAACGTTGTGTCCTGCTTCAATTAATAGTTGTTTAACCGTATTCCACTGCCAAGCTCCTAACCAAGCAGAATGAACTAATAAAAATGTTTCCTTCATAATATTCCGTTTTTTTTACGGTACAAAGGTGATTTGTTATCAGAAGAAATACCTGTGACAATTGTTACAACAGTACAATTTTTTTTAAACCAAGCTTAATTTTTTGCTCCTGCTCCATGTTTTTAAGGATCCTAGAAATAACCTCTCTAGACGTTCCTAGTTCTTTAGCCAAATCATTATGCGACAACGGAATTTCTGAGGTTTGATACTTTGTTTTGTACTGTTGAAAGTACTTGATTAATCTTACATCTAGCTTGTTAAACGCCAATTCTGAATAAAGCTGAATAATATCATCATAAGAATGGATAAAAGTGTTGACAATGAATGTTCGCCACTGTTCATGCTTCATCCACTTATCAAGCCCCCAAACTGGAAAAGAAAGAACGGTGGTTTCTCGAATTGTTTCAGCATCAATTGTACTTATTTTATCTCTAAAACTTGAGGCGACTGACATGACACAAGTTTGAACTGGTGTTACATAGTACAATAAAATTTCTTTACCATCTTCAGCATTTTTCCAGACACGAACTTCTCCGTCCAACACAATTGATATTTCCTTTATAAAAGTTCCCTCACTTATAACTGGTGTATTTTTATCAAGTGTCTTAATTTCGCCTTCCTCTAGTATTAGCGCAACTAGTTCTTTTTCAGTGATACCAATTTTTGATAGCGTTTTTACAATTTCAATATTATCCATTTTTCTTAAAAAGAATCCTAAGTTAATAGATATAACTGAATGAAAAAAAATGGCCTCCAACCTAATGAAGACCATTTACCCAACTCTACGATCACTCTCTACGCTATGGTATTTTATTAAAACCGTATGCTTACCCCAGCATTTCCACCAAGCCAAATGGATGTACTGCCTTCATTGTTCCACCAGTTTTCTTCATACAATGTATATGGCACTTTAAGCGCTGTGTTTTCAGAATCTAAATTAAATTCAGACACATAAACGTTAAATGATGGCCCTGCAAAAAGTCCAATATGATCATTTAATTGATAGCGGAAGGCTGCATCTGCACGGCTAAGAATATTTAAACGTGGCGAAAAACTTTCTTGTAATATGTGACTAGCAGATAAATCCAAGGATAGTTTTACTTTCTCAGTAATATCCAACATGCTACCAAAACCAAGCCCGTAAGTAAAGTAGTTTTCAGATCCATTAGCTGTATAACCTACTTTGTAAATGGTGTATAATTGATCCACTCCCATTTTATAATTAAGGTTGGCATAAATTGCTTCACCACCCGCTACCTCTATAGCGTGATATCCATTTTTCACAAAACTAATTAAGCCGAATGGCACTCCTTTTTCAAATTCATCTGCCACGTTGATTAATCCCAATTGAAAACCTTTGATTTTTTTACCATGGTTGATTAAACCCATTTGTGCACCAACGACATCACCAGTAACTACGTTTGAAATTCCTGCAGTTTGCATTCCTTTAAAACTACCATTCACTGTATTTGAGATTCCAGCAAATTGAGCTCCCACAACATCTCCATTAGTAGTATTAACGATTCCTCCAAATTGGGCGCCAATTAAACTACCATTAACCGTGTTTGCTATACCTGCAAAATGAATTCCTACGGCAGATTTCCCATATAAATTGGTGATTCCTGCAAAACTTACGCTGTTACTAGAATCTTTCACCACATTGGCAATTCCTGCACAAATAATTCCGTTGGTTTTTTTTGTATTTATATTCGCTATACCTGCAAATTGACCACCTGTTACATTTCCTAAATTAGTATTCACTAATCCTCCAATCTCAAGCCCATGCACACCTCCATTTATTCCATAAAGCACATTGAACGAAACATTATTAGAATATTTAGGAGAATCAATACCATTTGTTCCTAAAGGATAGAAAAAGCTCACCTGTCCAGGACGACTCATTGTTGAGTCTGATTTTTGCGCAAAAGATTGCCAGGATAATGCCAGCGTTAACGCAATTGTAATTGTTAATTTTTTCATTGTTTTAAAATTTGATTGTATAGATCACATTTGGAATGATAGACAACTGAACATCTGATTCAACTTTGTTTGTTCGGCCATTATACCATTCAGAGACTACTGCTTTATTATTAGTTAAATTTTGAACGTCTATTTTGAAAGAGTGGCTAGCACGTTTCATGTCGCAACGGTAGGTTAAACCAAGGTTTATAAAGAAAATATCATCTCCTTTTTCACCCCATGGATTATCCCAATCGCGAATAGTGTAACCTGCATCTTGCGAAGCTGAAAGATTAATTGGTGTAAAACGATTTCCTCCAATCAAGGATACCTTAGTGTTGATTCCGAATGTTTTATTGTTCCCTTTCTTTTGACCGAATTTAAATTCTTTACCAGCCAATAAATTCGTTGCATAATTAGCATCATAACGCGTACTGCGCTCTACTCCATCTTTCAAGGTGTATTTAGATTGATAAACAGAACCCGTTACTAAAAAGTAATAGTTGTTTTGAAAGAATCGCTCAACTGTAATTTCAGCACCATAATTACGCCCTTTCCCTTCATTTATCAACTCAAAATCAGGTACACCTGCAGACCAGTTTAAGAAACTAAAATCACTTGTTGGATCTTTGGAAATTGGTACATTATACAACTGTTGATAATATACTTCTGTTTTTAGGTGCATGTTTTCTGACAAGCGATAACCATAGCCCAATACATAATGTCTACTTTTAGTCATATCCAGGTTTTTGTTTGGATATTTATAAGTTCCGTCATCCTGCAATTCATTATATAAATAAACCGACGGAGATTCTAAACGGCTATGTAAACCAAATCCTGCCGACATACTATGTCTTGGATTTATTTGCCATTTCATACCTGCCCGCGGCTCAATTGCCATATTATCATTAAGCATATAATGTGTATGGTGAACACCTGAAACCAGTGTTAAATTATTTGTAATGCGGTGACGCCAACTTAAAAATGACTGAAACATATCTGTGCTTCCTTTTGAATCTTGCCAACGTGTCAATATTCCGTCTTCATTATCATAGTCATCCTCTTCAAAGAAATTATAATTAAAGTGTGTGAATGTTGCCCCTAATTGAAAGATGTTTTTTTGATTTGCTTTGTAGTTGGCTATGGACTGTATTTTGATATTATTATCTGTAAACCCCTCCACTTCTGAAGTGTACAAAACACTATCCTTTTTCAAGAACTGCCCTTCTCCACCATTGTATTGGGTTGATCCTGAAACATAACTTTTGATGTAAAGTTTAGGATTAACAATATAGGTATGCTTTAAAGCTGCCATTCCTAGGTTGGCTTTAAAATCGTAAGCACCTTCAACTTCACCAGTTGAGTCGTTTTCATAGGTTTGAACAATTTTACTTATACCTCCAAGTCCAATTAAAGAGAATGTTCCGACTTTCTTGGTTGGAAAATTAAATTTGAAAGCAGCATCTTGATAAATTGGAACACCACCAAAATCCAGAATTCCAGCTTTATCCATTAAACTTAAAGTAGAGTAGCGATAATTGACCATATAAGATCCGCGATATCCCTTTTTAAACGGTCCTTCAAGCGTTGCTTCTACACCTAGTGCACCAGCTTGAAAAGTATACTCTCTTTTTTCATTATTTCCTTGGCGCATTTTAACATCAAAAACTCCAGAAAGTGCATTCCCATATTCAGGCGCAAATGCTCCAGAAAAAAAGTCGGAATTAGAAAGCACGGCGCCATTTAATGCGTTAATTGGACCACCTGTCGCACCATTATCTGAAAAGTGATTAGGGTTTGGAATATCAATACCGTCCAGACGCCATAAAATACCACGAGGTGAATTTCCTCTTACAACAATATCATTGTCTCCCTCGGCGTTACCAGTTACTCCAGCAAAACCAGACGCCATTCTAGCAGGATCGTTAAATGAACCGGCATAACGATTAGTCTCTTCAACACTAAATGTTTTAGCACTAACAGTGGCCATTTTATTAATAGCTTCACTCTTATCTTTTTGGCTGCTAACCTCTACTTTTGTTAGAACGGTTATATCTGGAGTTAAATCAAAATTCAGTATTTTTTCTTTCCCTGATTCAATTAAAACACTCGGCATTGAAATGGGTTGATATCCAACAGCAGTAATTTTTATTGAAACTCGGCCTACAGGAACATCTGTAATTTTAAAATCACCATTTTCATCTGAAATACCACCTAAAAGAGGATCAGTGCCAGGTAAAATTAATCGCGCTCCAATAATTGGAACTTTAGTATCAAAATCAATCAAAGTTCCACGCAATGTTTGAGTCAGTTCTGCTTGACTCATTGCACTTGCCCCTGTAAAAAGGGTTAAGATTATTAATATCAATTGTATCGTTTTCATTTTTTTATAGTTTACGTCTGCTTAGGGGACACCTATAAAAAAAAGACCCCTATTGGAGTCTTAAAAAAAAATTTAACGAACTGAAAACAAGATGAATTAAGAGCCTAGATTAACGAATAAGCAACTGCATTCGAAAGATATATTCTTTGTTAAAATACTTTTCTTCAACGAACTTTAAATGCAATAAATGGCGTTCAAGTTGAGGGAGCAACAAATCATTGTTTTTATAGATTGATCTTAACTGTTCAATAGTTTTAATTTCTCCAAATTCATCCACTTTTAAACTATAATAAGAGGTTCCTTGAATTTGTTGCTCTTTCCATATATCAGGATATTTTATTTTTTGTATCACACTACCCATTGAGCATATTGAATCTTGGGGATGTATTACTAAAGTTGAATCTGTATACAAAGGGATGTTAGTTTTGGCAATTGTGTCAGTTATATCATAAATCAACTGATAAAAGTGTCTTTTTTCAATAGTCTCTTGCTGGTTCATCCCACAATAAAGGTGATCTTCATGCTCAACAACTTTACTTGTGCCGCAGGCATAAACTAACGCTATTATTAAAAGAGGAAAAACTGCTTTCATTATCAAACGGGCTAATTATTTACATAAATATAGATGTAAAAATGCCACAAATTCCATAATTAGATTCTCAATTCCCTAAAAGGTTGAATTAAAATCGCAACCCTATTTGCCCGCCAAACCACATTTGAACTCTACCACTTGTAAACACCTCATCATAAAAAGGATTGAACGCCGCGTTTGAAACAAAAAGCCCCTCATCATTAGCATTTGTCTGATAATTGACATTATAAGTTGGGCCAGCAAAAACAGTCACCCACTTTTTTATTGCATACTCTATAGTTGGTGCAAATTTGTAGAGCTGTGCAAACTTAGATGTTTGGAAATAGTCTTCGGACAAAATATGCGCACTAATATCAATGCTCATTTGCAACTTATTTTTAATTGTAAAATTAGTTCCCAAACCTAAGCCAGCCGCAAGAACAGGATTCTCCCAAAAATTCATTCCAAAACTATAGGTATTATAAAAATATCGGGTTCCACTTTTTAAGGTAAGGTTAACCGGAAAAATCTCGTTAGCACTAACCTCCGTTTTATGATAGCCCGTTTTCACAAAATTGATCAACCCCAATGATACTCCTTTACTCTCGGCACTAATATTTATTAATCCTAATTGCAACCCTTTGTTTGATTTTGCAAAATTAAAGATTCCAGCAGCTTGCAACCCCCTATTTTCATCAGAAGCATTGAAGATTGCTGCTGCCTGTAAAAAATTTATTCCACCAGCTGCAATATTACCAATACCCGCTATTTGACCACCAACTAAACTGCTTCCGACTGTATTAAAAATACCACTCATTTGCACACCATAAGAATCTCCCAAAGCCGAAGTTGAAATTCCTGCTGCCTGGATGCCAATAAACCCTCCGCGAACTGCAGAGAATATTCCACTTGCCTGAACGCCTTTAAAATTTCCTTTAGTAAAAGTGGAAATTCCAGCCATTTGCGCACCAACAAAATTTTGTCCGGTTAAGTTGGTAATTCCAGCCAATTGAGCTCCTCTAAAACTACCACTATTCAAATTTCCAATCCCTCCCATTTGAAGACCTAAAAATTCACCTCTCACAACATTACAAATCCCACCGCCCTGCATTCCTAAAACATTACCGCCCACTAAATTGGTAATTCCAGCCGCTTGAAACCACCGAACATCTTCTTTGTTAATATTGAATAAACCTCCTATTTCTGCTCCGTGTACACCTTTTGAAAACCCACCCAAAACATTCAATGAAAAATTATTATAAATCAATCCGTTTGTAGAAAGGTTTGACCCCACACTTAACGAGGGGACAAAAGAAATTTGAGCATATCTTGTCTCCCTAATATCCTCTAAATTTTCTGCATGAATGGCAGTTTCATCTGAAATTATAGAACCAGAAATTGCTTTTTCCTCAATGGGTAAATAAATACGTTCCGGCGTTCTCGTTGCTATCTTCTCCACGTTTTCAGTTTTTGCTTCAAGCGCAGCATTTCGCACAATAACAGAATCTGTTGCAGCATCTAAAACGAAGACCTTTTCATGAAATCCTTTTTTGCGAATGTATAAACTACGAATAGTCTCCGCTTTTGGTATTTTCAACTCATACGTGCCATCACTTTTAGAAACAGCAGCATATCTCGCATCAATATCATAAATACTTGCTCCAGCAATTGGTTGGCTCGTCTTTTTATCTGTTATTCTCCCCCTAAATATAGTATACCGATTGGATTTTTTACGACGACGAATTTCAGCGACATCTTCATTTTTCAGCAAAACAATATAATTGCCAACCTCTTTAAACCGAACATTTTTATTAAAAATTAACGTCAACCCAAACTCTATGGTTTTACGTTCTATACTTAAACTTACCAGTTTATCATCTTCAATAATGTTAGGGTTATAAGAAAATTGAACCCCCGTTCGTTCCTCAATAACAAACAGTATTGTTTTAACAGGTGTAGCTTTAATATCTATACTAATAACACGATCCAAAACACCAGTTTTGGACCAAGACAACGTTGTCAACAATAATAATATGGAAGTTAAAAAATGCCTAAAAATCATCACATTCAATCCTGTATTTCCCACCTAGAGTTATGGAATAATTCACTCCATAACTATCTGTCAATGAATTTAGAAATTGTTTAATTGAGCCATCTTTAAGATAACTACTTACGATTAATTGATTCGCCACAGACGGACAATCCAAAATCAAACTATCACCGGCAATAGCATTCATGATACTAATTGCTTCATTAAGTGGCACATCATCAAACCTTACTTTTTCATTTTTCCAAAACATTTCTGCTAATCCTGTGGTTTTAGAATCATCCCTACTCAACTTACCCGTATTTCGATTATAAACTCCTTTTTGTCCAGCGACTAAAATTAGAGTTTCATTTCCATCTCCAAATTCAACCTTCCCTGTGTTAACAAATACATGTGTTAATGAATCTCCTTCAACAGCTTTAATATTAAAAGATGTTCCTAAAACTTTAACATATGTTTCTTGCGGCAAATCAATGATAAATGGTTTTTCTTCATTCCGCTCAATATCAAAAAACGCTTCGCCGTTAAGTGTTACTCGGCGTTCATTCTCTGCAAACTCAACGGGATATACTAAACTCGTATTAGCGTTAAATGTAACGGTCGACCCATCAGACAATTCATCAACAAAACCTGGCAATTCAGAAACAACAGTAGTATACTCTAATTCACCATTACCACCAAATTTTAACCAAGCCAAAACTCCAAAAAGAACAACCACAGAAGCAGCAATTGAGAAATAAACACTTCGTTTATATGATCGATTAATTGGAATTACTTTTTCTTCTTTCTCCGTTATTATCTCCATCACGCTTTTCCATGCTAAATTGGTGTCGACTACAACAGGTTTAGGTTCAATTTCACCAGCTACTTCCCATGCTTTTCTTAAAGAAGAATAATGTTCTTCGTTAGAGGAATTTGCCGCAATCCAATCGGAAACAATAGCATTAGTTTTCGAATCTAATTCGCTATTAATATACCCCATTAAAAGGGCATCTGTTATTTCTATTTTTTCATTTTCGTCCATTTCGTAATTGTTCCATCTTCTACATCTTAACTAAACATTATTAACACAAGTATTGTAAGGTATTCTGACAAATCATTTTTGAGATGTTTGATTGCACTTCCCATTTGATTTTCAACCGTTTTAATGCTGATTTTTAATTTCTCAGCAATCTCCTTGTATTTCAATCCTTCAAAACGACTCAAGATAAAAATCTTTCTGCGCCCCTCAGGCAATCTATCTATTGACTTTCGTATTTTTTCATCCAATTCTACCGCCTGGTATTCATCATCCACCGTATATCGCTCCTGTTCCATCTCTAATTGATTGTGTTTTTTATACTCTTCTTTAACTTTTATATGTCTTAATTGATTAAAACATGAATTTCGAGTTGCGGTATAAAGGTAGGCCCTTGCAGATTTTTCAAATTGAACTTCTTCTCTGTTTTCCCAGAGTTTTACGAATAGTGATTGTACCGTTTCTTCCGCTGCTGCCAAGTCATCCAAATATTTATTGGCATACGCGCAGAGTTCGCTATAATGCGATTTAAAAAGCATTTCAAACTCCGATAAATCAACTGTAAACTGCATATATAATCCTTAAACAAAAATAGTGATTGAATTGGACTTTTATTTCTAAGTTCAATTCAATCACCGTTTTTTATCTTAATATGGTTTTATTGAACCAGAACCAGAGATTCTTTGATCAATGATTGGATTTCCTTTATAAGTTACGTCTCCACTTCCTGAAATATCAACGTCTAATTCTTCAATTGCATATACCTCGCATTCACCAGAACCCGACACTCGAATATCTACTTTTTTGGCAGGTACATTAAAGGTATGAATCTCACCTGACCCACTAATATCAATTTTCTCAATTTCAACAGTATCAATAGCTGTAATGAATAAATCTCCACTACCAGAAATACTTGTTTCCAGTCTATTTACATCTAAACTATCAATTGACAGACTCCCACTTCCGCTAATATTTAAATCAAGTTCATTTGTCGTTAATTTTTTCGTTACAAATACATCCCCACTCCCTGAAATTGACAATCTATTTAATGAAGGCAATGTTATATGCACCTTTACTTCATAGTTGTTCTTGATACATTTTCCCCTTTTCACATCAATTTTCAATGTACTTCCAGAAACCTTAGTCTCTATAATTTCCATTAAATTTTCACTTGCTTCAACACTTACGGCATATTCTTCACCTTGTGTTATATATAAGTCTGCAGACATATCTAACGAGATCTTGGAAAAATCTGTGTGCGATCTTTCTTGTGTTACCACTTCTCCATTTGGTTGATAACAAAATACCCCTCCTTTTTTACAAGATGATCCGATAAGAACAAGTGTGCAAATCATCAGTGTTATTTTTATTCTATTCATGCTATAATTTTTAGTTTCTTTTTTCATGGGACACCTCAAAATAAATTGACCCCTATTCGATCTTAAAAAAAATATTTTTCATCAAATCCTCAAAGGAACAAACACCTACCTAAACCCATTTAGATTAAGTATTTATACTGATGAGACATGAAATTATGGCATTCGTCTGACAAATGCGGAACTTTATCTAATTCATAGTCTATCCTGATAAATTAATCAATTCGTTAACTATTTTTGTGCTCAACGAAAAACTATCCATAAGTTCCTGTTTGTGCAGGAGATAGAATTGATTTATTTACTTGAAAGTGCATTTTATAAGGACATTTCTCATATTGGCCTCTTTTTGCTGCGTGATTCAATCGCGTGCAACAATTATTTTGGTTGACAATGTGAATGATGCTGGAATTGGTTCTATGCGAGATGCTATAGCTTCAGCATCTCTTTCTGCCAATGATACAATTTTGATTAATGTTAAGGGAACTATCAATCTAAATAGTGCTCTTGTATTTGATTCATTCACAGCGCTAACTGTTATTGGACCTTACGCCAAACACAATAAATTTACAGCTACAGGAATTTGGACTGGAAGTTTGTTTCACATTAGTAATTCTGAAGGGATCATTTTTCAAAATCTTGGATTTGACAGCGGAAATGGTAATACTAGGCATGTAACGATTGAGAATTCTCCTAACGACATACTCTTCGAACGCTGTATCTTTGAAAACAGTAATTACACTGTTCCGTTAGGTGAAGGTGGTGCAGTCATAATAAATAACTCTACTGCCGCATTTAGTAAATGCTCTTTCATTAATAATTCGGCTGATAAAGGTGGAGCAATGGCTACAACTTCATCCTCTGCGCTGACACTTATTAACTGTACCTTTTCAGAGAATACGGCAACTGGAAACACTGGCGCATTGAGCTTGACAGGAACAACTGCTGCCACATTGCTGTTTAATACATTTGTAAACAACGAATCACCAACTGGCAATACGGAAGCAATTAGAGCGACTGGAGGAACAACGGTGAGCTTAGGAAATAACGCTATTGGAAATAACGGAACTGGCAGACAAGTAAGATTAAACGGAGCAGTAGGTTCACTAGGTAGAAATGTCATTAAACAAAACTACCCGTCTGAACCTTTAAACCTTGTGGCAATTGCTGGTGACATTGAATCAACCACAATTGACTTGGGGCTAAGAGCAACAATACTTGAAGATGGATACGGTTTAAAATATTGGCCTATCACAAGTACTACGAGTGATTTAATTAATCCCGCCAGCCCAGGAGCGTCAGTACCGGACTTGGACTGCAGAAATGCTCCTAGAAATTTAAAAGGTTCAAGCTTAGTTAATGCATACCCTGATGCTGGGGCATGCGAATACACACATTTACGTGTAACTAACGATTCTGGCTTACCGGGCTCTGCAAATTCATTTCTTTGGGCCATTGCAATTGCACAACAGAGGGATGATATACACTATATTGAGTTTGACATTCCAAGCCCTAGTGATATACTTTTTACTTCTGAAGGTAAAGTTGATGAAGGAGTTTATATTATTGACGGATTTTCTCAACCTCTTAGTGCCATTCCTGGTCCGCATGAAATTGGAATACCGGGTGTTACTCGTGCTGTTTTACTTATTGACTTTGTAAACGGAGGTTCGCATCACCACGGCGTTCAATTTGAAGATAATGCCGAAGGATCAATATTACAAGGGGTCAGTGTACAAGGTTTTAATAGGCATGGTGTTGAACCTAATCGCTCAGAAGACATATCAATTTTTGGTTGTGAAATAGGAATTGATAATGCAGGTGCAGAAAATGGAAATGCACGAGCAGGACTTAGAATAAATTCAAGTGGGAATAAAATTGGTGGTTGGGAACATTGGATGAGGAATGTAATTTCGGGCAATGGTTTATCAGGGACTGAAGAGACTAATGTTACCATTTCCTTCAGTAATAATTCCAACATCATTATGGGAAACATTATTGGGGGATCAGGAGATGGTATGAATGGCATTGGTCCGGGATCAGGAGCCTTAATTGGAATCTTTATTGGCTCAAGTTATAATCAAATTGGAGGAACTTTACCCAATTCAGGAAATATAATTATTGACAATCAATACGGTACCTATCATGATCGATATGGTGATTTTAATCAATACTCAGGTAATCTAATTGGTTTGGCCTGGGATCAAAGTACTGCCGTGGAAAACCCAATTGCCGGAATTTCAATTAATGGTGGTGACAACAATACCATTGGTGGCCTCTCTATTAAAAATCAAAATCAAATTGCACACAATGGCACTGGAATTGAATTGGCTTTTTCATCTACAATAGCTGAAAGTAATGCAATCCTTGGAAATTTAATCCATAATAATATCAATCAAGGGATAGATATTAATGCTGATGATGTTGTATTAACCAATGATGGAATATTTGATGACGCAAATTCCAACTATGGGATTGACTTTCCTGAAATCCTATCTTCCACTAGTTGCGGAACAGGATCTTCTAAAACAACTTTTGTATTGAATGTTCCAATCAGTCAAGACTATCGAGTTGAATTTTTCAGAAACACTAGTCCAGACCCAACCAATGGAGAAGGAGAATTTCTCTTAAATAGTGAAACATTTTCGGTAACAACAAAACCTCAAACCTTTATTTTTGATCATGGGTATGAAATAGGCGCAAGTATTTCTATCACTGCAACTGTTACGCAATTATCAAGTAACAACACTTCTGAATTTGCCGCCAATTTCATAACCACTCCACCAGTAGGAGATCCCACAATTAGTTATGATGATGTTTGCCCTTGGGAAACAGCCACTCCGATTTATGGTGGAGATACAGGTGGAGACTTTAGGTTTTCAGACCCTGTACCAGTAGACGGAGCTGTAATTGATGCTGTTTCTGGAGAGGTTACTGGTACTATTGAAGGAACAACTTATGAAGTTATTTATGGTTTTTCTGGCGACTGCATAATTGAAGACACAACAACATTTAGTGTAATGCCAATTGATGAAACGTTTAGCTTTGCTGATTTTTGTCCTGGCACAGATGGAATAGCAACTTCGGTTGCAACACCAACAGGAACGTTTTCACTAAACCCAGACTTTGGTGATGGTGCATCTATCATACCAGATTCAGGAATATTAACAGGAGGGGTTGAAGGAACAACCTACACCATTCAATACATTGCAGATGATGGTGTTTGCAAGGATACTGGTTATGTAAACGCTCTTGTTACACCAACTGATGAATCTTTTACAATGAATGATTTTTGTCCTGAAGTTGTCAGTGCAGACGCAGTTCCAGTTACAGCTGGTGGAGACTTTTACTTTGCTCCAGACCTTGGAGATGGTGCTAGCATAAACATATTAACTGGAGCAATAACTGGCGGAATTGAAGGTACAACTTATATGGTAAGATATGTTGTTGGTGCTTGTGCTGAAGAAGACACTGTTTCAGTTTCTGTAATTGCTGCTGATGAAAGTTTTGTTTTTGATAATTTTTGCCCAGGTGAAATAGGCTCCCCTTCGGCAGTTATAGAACCTGGCGGTTTCTCATTTTTAACTCCTCCTGGTGACGGCGCAATGATTAACCCTGGCACTGGAGATATAACCTTTGGAGTTGAAGGAACAATCTACGAAGTATTGCATACCGCAGGGCTTTGCAGTGATAAAGACACAGCCTACCCAACTGTAATTACAGTAAACGAAGAATTTACATTTGCCGATTTTTGCGAAGTCAATGATTCATCCGCTATTGTTCCCGTGGCTGTAGATCCTGGAAACTCTACGTACATTCTGCTAGGGCCAGATGATGGAGCAACCGTTAATGCCACTACCGGTAGAATTTACAATCCAATTGAAGGAACAACTTATACAGTGGTTGATAGTGTATGGGCATTAGGATGCTGGCAGGCTGACACAGTTGAAGTATTAACGATTTTAGTAAATGAATATTTTGAATACAACAACATATGTGTAGGAGCTTCAGGCTTCCCTGATGATGATGTTGAACTAGGTGGAGATTTTTCAATTGTTGACGACCCTGGTGACGGTGTTACAATAAATCCTTTAACTGGAGAATTGTCTGGTGGATTAGCCGGAACAACCTATACCATTCGTTACATTAAAGATGTTGATTTGTGTGCAGATACTTTAGAACAGGAAGTCATGTTTATTGAGGTTGATGCATCATTCGAGTTTCCAGATTTTTGCCCTGGATTGGATCCTAGTCCGGCACCAATACCACTCCATTTAGGAGGAACTTATGATTTTGCTACCCCACCTGTGGATGGAGAAACAATCAATACATCAACCGGTCAAATTATTGGCCCAATTGAAGGAAATTCTTATGAGATTTCTTACACAATTATTGATGCCGATATAGGATGTACTGATACACAAATAGAATCTGTCAACGTAAAAGTGGTGAACGAAGATATTGCATATGAAGACTTTTGTTGGGAAGCAATTTCTGGAGCGGCAGAGCTTTTAGAACTAGGTGGAACACTATCTTTTGGAACACCTGCTCCTGTAGACGGAGCAACTCTTGATGCTGAAGGGGTTATTTCTGGAGCAACCGAAGGAGCTGAGTATACAATAGTACATGTACTAGAAATTGATGGCTGTATACAAACAGACTCTGCACTAGTTACAGCACTTGGAGTAGATGAATCTTTCATTTTTGATGATTATTGCGCAAGTATTGAAAGTCCTGCGCCAGTAGCTACAACAGGCGGAGGTGAATACACTTTTGTTGGAGACGTGGATCCTGAAATTACAATAAACTCAAGCACAGGTGTAATTACAGGTGGTGTAGAGGGAGAATATTATATTGTGATGTACAGTGTGTTTGATGCCACTGTAACCTGTAACGAATCTGCAATAGACACGGTTTATGTACTGGGTAATGACGAAAGTTTTAGCATGGACAATTTTTGCGCTGAATTTTCAAGTGATGAAGCAACGGCAGCAGTGGACGGCGGAACCTATACCTTTGAACCAGATCCAGCGGATGGTGCTGAAATTGATCCTGCGACAGGAATCATTACATCAGCCGAGCCTGGAACAACCTATGGTGTAATGTATACATTAACGTTGGATGGTTGTACGGATCGAGACACAAATTTAGTTGTGGCTTATGCGTCTGAAGTTGCAGATTTCACGATTGAAAACTATTGTGCAAATATTACCACTCCTATAGAAATCACTGGTACAATTGGTGGTTTATTCAATTTCCATCCATCTCCTCCGGCAGATGGTTCAACCATTAACACAGGCACAGGAGAGATAGCAGGATCAGTAGGTGGCACCTACGAAATCATCTATATTACGCCAGGTACAGCTACAACCTGCTCTGACACTCTAATACAATCATTAACTTTATTTGACATCCCAAAAATCATCACTTTATCATCTGATGAAGACCTATATTGTCCTGATGATGTATTAGGCCCAATTACTGTTACAGATGATTATGCCACAACACAAGTCTATTGGTATGTTGGAGAAACTGGTGGAGACATTAGTGATTCTTCTTTTACTTATACGCCCGAGAATTTAAATGTTGGGAATAACACTTTTTATGCAAAACCAAAAAGCGCCGAAGGTTGTTATGGCGAATATGCCTCTTATGAGCTTTACCTTTCAGATACATCAGGAATGCGTGCCATTGACGATTTCAAAATTTGTTTAGGTTCCTCGGCGCCATTAAAAGCTTTTGGCGGGTCTTATTATAAATGGCACACAGATGTTCCGTTAGCAGATTATAACAGTGCTGAACCAATAGCATTTAGTTTGCAAGAAGAGGCTTATGTTGTTTCCATATTTAATGATGACAATTGTGAAGTAATGGATACCATTAAAGTTACTTTTTCATCTCAAAACGAATGTGCAATAGATGTCTACAACGCATTTTCACCTAATGATGATGGCAAAAACGATTTTTGGTATATCGATAATTTAATCAACTACATGCCAAACACCGTTTACATTTATAATAGATGGGGAGATGTGGTACAAAAAATAGCTAATTACGATAATATTACAACTTACTGGGATGGAACAGGTAGTAACGGAAATGCACTTCCTCCTAACACCTATTTTTATGTAGTTATTACTGATGTTGCTGATCAAAGTCAGGCAGGATGGGTTCAATTAGTACGCTAAAATAAATGAGATTAATATTCATCATATGGTTAATGACTAGTTTTGCTGGGATCGCTCAGCAAGACGCTATTTATAGTCAATATATGTTTAATCCTTTTGCGATTAATCCTGCATATGCTGGTTCTCGTGATGCCGTAAATGTTGTTATTGTAAACAGAAGTCAATGGATTGGACTTGATGGGGCGCCAAGTACCCAAACCATATCTGGTCATGTACCAATGAATCGCAATAATTTGGCTTGGGGCCTAAACATTTCAAGAGACAAACTTGGCCCAACAAGTAATTTACTTGCTGCAGCTACTGGAGCCTATCAACTCAAATTATATCGGGGTACCTTAACCTTTGGATTAAGAGGTGGAATATATAATTCAGTAGTAGATCATGGAAAACTAAACTTTAGAGAAGCGGATGATGTTTTGGATCATGAAGAGCGCATGAGTGCCATCATACCAACCTTTGATTTTGGATTGTACTACTATACCGAACGATTCTACGCCGGGTTATCTTCAAACCACCTAACAAAACACAGGTTCAATTATTCTTCATTGGCAAATAATCAGGCATACTATTTGCGTAGACATACATTTTTAGCAGCAGGATACGTATTCGAAATTAACCGTGATATACAACTTAAACCATCTATTTTATTAAAGCATGGTGGTGGCTTAGCTTTTAATGCAGATGTGAATGTAAACGCCCTTTTTAAAGAACTTTTTTGGCTAGGTATTGGTCTTAGAAATTTATCTAGTTTGAATTTTTTGATAGATTTTAACGTAACTGATTATCTTAGGGTCGGATATTCGTATGATATGACCTTAAGCAAATTGAAAAATTATTCGCACGGATCACATGAGTTTATTTTAGGCTTTGATTTTAATTTGAAAAAATCGTCAAACATACTATCCCCACGATATTTATAAAATGAAGCACTTATTATTGCTCACATACCTTACTATTAGCGTCTTGGGATTCACCCAGACCTATGAAGTTGAACAAGTTGAATTGGTTGCCACAGTGCAAACAATTAACGGAATTAATCAAAAAACAGAAGAGTTTTCGCCAATTGCAGTTGGTGATAAGCTTTACTTTACTTCATCAAGACAATACAACAAGCACAATACGGGAGAAAACAATTGGGACAAAAACAGTTATTTCAATGTTTTTTATGGAAATATCCGAAATGATGAAGAAGGGGTAATTGACATTAAAGACATTAAACTTCTTTCTAATAAACTAAATACAGGAAGCCACACTGGACCCGTTTCGTTCTCTACCACTGGAGACACTTTATTTTTTACGCGTGTAGAAGAGATTGTAAATAAAAGTGAACGTGTTTATAGAGCACAGTTATACTCTTCAATAAAAAAGAATAATAAATGGGGCAAAGTTCGCAAATTACCTTTTTCTACTACAGAAAGTTCTTACGCCCACCCCGCATACGACATAGTTAAGAATCGACTCTACTTTACGTCTGATCGGGCTGGAGGAAAAGGTGGAAATGACATCTATTATTGTGCGCTAGTTAATGGCGAATGGCAAGCACCAGTTAATGTTGAATCTGTAAATACTGAAAACAGCGAAAAGTTTCCTTTTGTATTGGGTGGTAACATCTTTTTCTCAAGTGACAGAGAAGGAGGGCAAGGTCAAATGGACATTTATTACAGCTCGCCTGAACCAACAGATTATCCCATAAAACTAGATGGTTTAAATTCAGCTTATGATGATTTTGGAATATCAATCTTACCAGATTTATCGGCAGGTTATTATACTTCAAACCGAAATGGTAATGACGATATTTTCTATTTTACTTTGGAAAGAAAAATCACTGTAACAAACCAACTTGCTGGAACTTTTACTTTTAGATCTTTACCAGGAAGTGCAAGTAATTTAACAGTGATGCTTTATGATGAAGATGGCGAATTTATACTTGAAGAAAAAACAGATGACAAGGGCTATTTCATTTTTGAAAATGTTCAACTTGACAGTAACTTTACTGTAAAATTAGGCAATCTGCCAGGGGATGAAATGACGCTTGATTTTTACAATGCCGACGGTGAACAAAACTCGAGTTTTATTTTGAGCGAAGCGGGAGCATTGAAATACAAAAAACTCTTTTATGAAAGTGGAGGAATAATTAACTTCATTCCAGACGACATGAAAGATTTTGAAAAAAACACTGCTACCTTATCTGGTAAATTAGTGTTAGATGATGAACCACCAAATGTTACACTTAGCAACCGATCAGTGTTATTGTTAGATGAAAATGAAGACATTGTTTTTACGGGAACAACAGATGATTTAGGGAATTTTGAATTCAAAAATTTAGATTTAGATGGCGAATACTATATTCAAATTCCTGAATGCTCAAGCGACTTAGTTCTATACATCTACGGTAGCGACAATAATATTTATACGCAACTCAAGTGTAACTCACAAGACTATTTCATGTATCAACGATTAAAGCCAGATTTAACGCACAACTTGATTGTAATGGAAGAATCTAATGGACCTGAATTCATGTTAAACAGCTCAGAAATTGTTGGTCAATTTACACCAGTAGATCCTAGCAAACCAAGCATTCAATGTATGGTTAGAGTTTACAATGAAGATGGTATACTTTTATCATCAGTTCAATCAGATTCGGTAGGAAATTTCAGATTTAACAACTTATCTAGCGAAAACACGTATAAGTTTACTGCAGATAGTAACGAAGCCCTGCAACTTACGCTATATAACAGATACGGTAAAGAAATTGCAATAATTCAAGAGGAAGAAAATAACTACTTTATTTTCCGCCCACTAGGATTTCAAACAGTATATGATTTATCCTTAATGGATGATAAAGTTAAGTTTGATTTGAATTTAAGCGACCATTATGATGCCATAACCGTATACTTTAATACAAATGAGCACAGGGTACTGGGTAACGACATTGAAAAGTTAAACACACTTTATAAATTAATGAAACGTTATCCACAATTAAAGTTATCAATAAGCGCTTATGCTGACGCAACAGCATCAGACGAATATAACTTTTTACTATCTCAGAAAAGAGGAGATTGGATTGCGACACATTTAATAGGAAAAGGAATTGAAAAAAACAGGTTCACAGTAAATGCATATGGTGAAACAAAGCTAATTGACCCAGAAAATGACGCGGTCAATAGACGAGCTGAATTACGCATTTACCAATAGTTGAACTTACGTTTAGATAAAGATATTTAATTATGGAAGAATTAAACTACGTAGCAGAGTTTCATGACCACCTGAATAAGGCTAAGATTATTCTTGCTTATGACGGCGTGTTGTCAAAAGACATTGTGTCTGCTTTTTTAACTCGGCTTAAAACTGATATTGAAAAAACATCTGTTCCAAAAAAAGAAAAGAAACGTTTCTTCTCTATTGTTGTAGAATGCATTCAAAATCTTTCAAAACACGGAAATGTTAGCGAATTAACTGATGCTCATTTTTTAGTATTGGTTGAAAAAGAAAATAATACACTAAAAATATCTACAGGTAACGTTGTTAAAAATGAAACGCAAGAAACTATTCAGGCACTCATTAACAACGTCAACAATAAAAATCAGACTGAGCTACAGGAAATGTACAAAAAAGGGATTTCTAATAATGTTTTAACAAAAAATGGAGAAGCAAGTTTAGGTCTAATAGATATTGCTCGTAAATCAAGCCAAAAACTAAAGTACCAATTCAAAAGAATTGATAACAACACCTCTTTCTTCTTATTTCAAACACAGGTTCATATTTTGAACTAGGTATTTAGTATAGCAAGTGCTTTTTTGCCGCTTGTTTCCAACCTGTATTGTACTTGTCATCCGTAAAGTAAATTATTAGGTCGCAATTGTATTTATCATCTGTGAAATAAATTTTCTTATCGCAATTGTACTTATCATCAGTAAAAAACCAATGTCCTTTATTACTTCCTAAGTTGTATTTATCGTCACTTTTATAAACGATTAAATCACAATTATACTTGTCATCAGTCACATAAACTTTGAAATCAACATTATACGTATCGTCTGACGAATAAAGAAGTTGTGCATGCGCTGTGGCAGCAAGGTAAAGTGGGATGAATGGTACGGCTAAAAATCTTTTCATAATTCTATTTTTTAAATTTATCAGTTTCTAATTCTGGCCATTCCAAATTTAAATCCTGTAAGGTTTTAAGCAATACCTTTGCAATATGGTTTACTTTAAGCCAGTTTCTATCTGCAGGAACAATGTGCCAAGGCACTTCATTACATTTAGCAAAAATATTTTCATACACGCGCATGTAGTTATCCCATTTTTTTCTCGACTCCCAATCCCCATCATTATGTTTCCAATGCTTCACAGGATTCTCTATTCGCTCCGTAAGTCGTTCCAGTTGCTCTTCTTTTGAAATGTGCAGATAGAACTTCAAAATCTTGGTTCCACCGTCGGTTAATAAACGTTCAAAATTATTAATATGATCATAACGTCTATCAATTCTCTCTTTTGTGTAATACCCCTCAACAGTTGGCACTAAAATATCTTCATAATGCGAGCGGTTAAAAATATGGATCATTCCATTTTTAGGAGCAATCTTATGTACTCGCCATAAAAAATCATGCGCAAACTCTTCCTCAGTTGGCTTTTTAAATGAATGCACCTGACAACCTAATGGATTAATTCCGCTAAAGATATTACGCACGGTTCCATCTTTTCCTGAAGCATCTACTCCTTGTAAAATGATTAGAATGCTGTGCTTTTCTTCTGCAAATAAGATTTTTTGCAATGCGGCAATTTCTTCAATCAACTGCTCATTTTCATCCTTAATTGCTTTTTTATCTAGGTCTTTTCCTCCTCTTGGATCTATACTGTTTAACATATTTGCGCTTTAGTGATTACAAGGTAATGAAGTTTTTCGTCTCTTGGTGTTTTCATTCTTTCCATTATTTTTGAGGAAATGGCAAGTAACCTAAAATTTAAGAAACCAGCAAAGACTCCGCCAAGTTGGGTCCCTATAGTGGTTTTAGGCTCCGTTTTCTCTCTTGTAATGCCATGGATGCTTATAGGCGTAATCCTTTTTCTCCTTATTTATGGAATTTCTCGCATGTCAATTCTAAAATCTACTAATAGAGATTTTGGTTTTCTTGGAAATGAAGAAGATTCTATCAAATATATTTTGGCCTTAACGGCTTACATAGCCAAATCTGATAATAATATTCGCCCAATTGAGCGGACGTATATCGAGGATTCAATTCGGCATGATTTTAAAGAAAAATACGGAGACCGGTATATTGCATTATTTAATAAGTATCTCAAATTAGACATTAGTTTAAACAAGGTTTGCATGGCGATTCGTTCGCGTTATGATCTTACCTCAAAAATTCACTTACTACATTTTTTAACAGGAATTGTTGCAGCCGACGGTTTACTTTCTCATGACGAAGAACATAAACTATTTGCAATTGCTCGAAACCTACGTATACCATATTCAAGCCTAAGATCAATCATTGCCTTGTTTAACTTGCAGCGTGAAACAAATCACAACAAACAACATTCAAATCAAGGATATAAACCTAAAGCAAAATCAGCATCAGCACTTGCTAATGCATACGCAATTTTGGACATTCCAGCTTCTTCTAGTATTCAAAAATTAAAAAAGGCTTATCGTAAATTAGCCAAACTACATCACCCAGACAAAGTAGCGCACTTGGGTAAAATTCATCAGGAAAAAGCAACAATAAAATTCCAAAAAATTGTAGATGCTTACGAACTCATTAAAAAAAGCCGAAATTTAACCTAATGCTAGATAACCTTGACATAAACTGGAATATAGACGAGAAGTACTTAAAAGTTATTCTGCCTGTCGGCATTTTTCTATTTGTTTTATTAATTACTAGCAGTTTCACAGGTGCTATTGTATTGACAATTGGATTTATGTGGGTTCGTTATATGACACTATTTAAAGCAAGCCCTAATAGCCTGTTTAAAAAGAAAGACCTTAACAACAAAGAAGATTTCGTTAAAATTATTCTACTGCTTTCTGCTGCTGTTATAAAAGCCGACAAAAGAATTTATAAAAAGGAACGGGAATTAGTCAAACGCCGCCTAGAATATGACTTTAGCCAACGAGAGGTTGAAAAGTACATGAGAGATTTGGAGCTATGTTTAGACAAGCGCATTTTAGTAACGCCTATTTGCAACAACATTAAATATAAATTAGATATCGCGACAAAACTGCAACTCTTGAATTTTTTAACGGGTATTGCTGTTTCAAATGGAATAATGATAAACGCCGAGTATCAATTACTAGCCAAGATTGCTAGTTTACTTAATATTCCTGACCGCAGTTTTAGATCTGTTTTAGCTTTATTTAAATATAAACGCATTGCTAGCTATGAAAACGCGAAATCAAAGTCTAAAAAGAAGTCTTATTCAAAGCCAAGAACCTCTTCATCAAAAATAGCGCTTGCGTTTATCGTATTGGAGCTGGATGAAACCGCCACTAATGATGAAATAAAAAAGGCTTACCGAAAACTCGCAAAAATCCACCACCCTGATCGTGTAGCGCATTTAGGTCCACAATTTCAAAAAAACGCAAAAACTAAGTTTCAAAAAATTGCCAATGCCTATGAAACGCTTAAAGAAAAAAGAGGTTTCAAATAAGCACCTAACAATCAAACACTAAACAATTATGCCCAAATATTTAAGGGAGTGGATTTTTCCAGCAATTTTATTTCTCATTGGTTTATACATTCCTATTGATGGCAAAGGTTTTGGTGGTCCTGGAGTTTACGTAGCAAAATTCTTTATTGGAATTGGATGTGCTCTTGTAGGCTTGTTTTTTCAAACCATTTTCAGCTTTGTTGTTGTTTCTGCAGTTAGAGGAAGATTGGGCTTTTTAAAGGGAGAAAAAAGGCATTTAAGTATGATTTTAATGCTAGCTGCAGAAGTGGTTAAAGCAGATGGTAAAATTGACGAAAGTGAACTAAAGGTTATTGAAGAGAGGTTGTCTAAAGAGTTTAAAGAAGAGCCTGCTGAACGTTATTTAGATGAATTTAAAGCCTACCTTGACACTGATATATCCATTCAAGAAATGGGGAAAATTATTGACTTTGATTTTGATGAATCTACCAAAGCGCATTTAATGTATTTGCTCATTAGTTTGGCCACGGCAGACGGTTTGTTGAGTGATTCTGAATTAGAGGTTATTCGAAAAATCGCAAAATATGGACGCA
>CAKZPK010000531.1 GCA_937139035.1 uncultured Crocinitomix sp.
GACGCATTGACTGTTGGACCAACTGCAATATCAAGCCCTCCAGGTGGTGTCCATGCCCATGTATAATCATCCGCATTTGGTCCGTCTACTGAAATTTCAACAGGAATTCCAGCACAAGTTTCAACAGTATCAATAACAGGATCACATTCATCTATCACACCTCCGCCTCCAACATAATCGAAGTAATACAAACTGGAAATAGCCGCATCAATAGAAGCCGCATTTAGTACAACAGTAAATAAAAATGTTTCTGATTCAGAAGCTGGAAGGCTTTCTACTTTATAGCCTAATGAAATTGCCTGATCTGCAAATACTGTAGCCCCCTCTGCGGATGTTAGTCCTCCAAGTCCATTCCAAATATCAGAAGCATCTCTATTTGCAAAACCACCATGTGTTACACGGAAATTTGCACCAATTGCACCTAAACCGATATAAGAACCCCACGGTACAGCTGACGTTGCAGTAACCAAAGCTTTTTCACAACCTGGATCTGGTTGCTCTACAATTGTATTTTGTGTGGTATAATCGAAACTGAGCGTCACATTATTATCTGGATCCAAGTTTCTATAATAGTAAATGTCTGTATAGTCCGTTAACCCCGTATTAGTGAGTGTTACTTCAGTAGTATAGTACAGTTCAGTCGTTATTAAACGATAAACAATATGAACATCTATATCACCTATAGTTCCATCCCAAACGACAGACATACAGTCACCATCCAAGTCATAACTTGATATTGATCCTGCAATATCTTCTAAACTTCCAGAAGCATTATTATGATAATTAATTCCTAAAATTTCTAGTCCAAAACCATTTTCAGGTGATCCGGGCGTAAAAAAGTCTCCGTCGTAGTTGCCCCAGCCATCCAACTGCGGGTTTGCAACAAAACCAAAATAAACGGGAGATCCCACCCAAGCGTCTGAACGATTATGAGATGTGCCTAAAAGAGGAGCGCCTTCATGACCTGCGTCATTAATTCCAATTTCAACATTATCTCCAATCATGTACGCACTTGTACCGATTATTTGACTGTGGGTAAATACAGGTAACAATAATAGCAATGCCATTATTGGTTTCATAAATAGACTTTTCATTTTTACTAATTAGTTGGTTGCTACTAATAGGTTTCCCTTGCAAGGATTTAGAAAAGTAATAGTAATGGGAGCTGAAATACTTTTAATTTGATCGTTAATTCTGAGTGCAAATTGCGTTCTCAAAATTTATTGCCGTTGTCAAATATCAGGCAAAAGTTTTTGAATATTTCTGAAAGGACTGAACTGTAGATTACAATTCAATTTTTTGGGCTTTTTTTGAAATTCGGAAATTCCGAAAATTAGTCGTTGGTTATTCATTGGTTGGGGTATTATTGCGCTACAATGTACTAAGAAGATTTATCCTTGCTTCTGTAATTTAACACAATTAGATGAGAAGTGTTTAAATCATGACAAACCACAATCTTTTACCGACGAATAAATTTTAAAGAAATTAATAGAACTACTACTTTTATACATTAATTCGGAATTACTTGAGCATAAACAATTATAGTTTTAGGCATAAAAAAGAGGCAGTTAAAATATTTTAACTGCCTCTTTTACCAAATTTATAGTTGTTATTTTAATACAGTCACGTGTCCATCAACGTAGTGTTTTTTATCACTCATTGTTTCTCCAAATTCCATTTTCCAAATATAGACTCCGTCATCCACTAATCCTTGACTTCCATAAAATCCATCCCATCCAAAATCAGAATTAAAGGACTCAAACACCATTTCACCCCATCTATTAAAAATCATTAAGTGATAATCATAGATATCTAATCCAGACATGAACTCTGGTTTGAATGATTCATTGAACGAATCTCCATCAGGTGTAAATGCGTTTGGAATATGGTAAATCATTACATCCTTAATGTTTATGACTTGTTCTACTACATCCTCACATCCATTAGAATTATATGCTGTTAGGGTTACCAAATAATTTCGATCACCAACTGGAGGATACATATGTTCAGGATCAACATCAGCGCTTGTAGCTGTCTCATCACCAAAACTCCATTCATAAGAATCTGCATGTAAAGATGAGTTAGAGAAATACACGCGTGTATCCATTACGTCAATCTCATAAGGTGAATAAGAAAATTGAGCGATTGGTGTATTGGTAATATCAATATAATTTTCATATGTCACAGACGACACACAACCTTCACTTGAAGTAATGGTTAGTGTAATATCATATACTCCTGCATATAAAAATGTATGCCCCGGTCCGTCACTTGTTCCTGAACCGCCATCTCCAAATTCCCATTCGAATTCAGCTCCTGGCTCAAGAGCAGTAAAGTTAACATACAAAGGAGCACATCCAATCAATTCATCTGCAGTGAATGTAACTAACGGCAATGGATTAACTGTTACATTAACATCATCCGTATTTACACATCCATTCGCATCCGTTCCTGTTACGGTATAAGTTGCTGTTACGCCTGGAGTAAATGGAACACCATCTATTCCTCCGCCAGTCCATAAATATCCGGCTCCAATTCCTGCACCAGAACCTGTTAATGTAACCATTTCACCGGCACAAATTGCAATATCAGGTCCTGCATTAACGTCTGGAATTGGGTTTACTGTCACAACAGCTGCATCCGTATTCACACATCCATTTGCATCCGTTCCTGTTACGGTATAAGTAGCGGTAGCCAAAGGTGTAAATGAAATTCCATCCGTTATTCCACCATCCCATAAATATACACCATCTATACCTGCACCAGAAGCAGTTAATGTAACAGGATCTCCGTCACAAACAGCAACATCTGGCCCTGCATCAATCACTGGTAAAGGATTAACAGTAACCGTTACATCATCAGTGCTAATACAACCATTAATATCTGTTCCTGTAACCGTATAAGTTGCTGTAGCAGCAGGACTAAATGGTACACCATCTACTCCGCCATCTGTCCAAATATAGCCTGCTCCAATTCCTGCACCTCCACCAGTAAGTGTCACCATATCTCCAATACAAATTGCAACATCTGGTCCAGCTTCAACAATAGGTAAAGGATTTACAGTTACCTCAATATCATCTGTATTTACACAACCATTTGCATCTGTTCCTGTTACGGTATATGTTGCAGTTGCAAGTGGTGTAAATGCAACACCATCTGTAACACCGCCATCCCAAACATAAACTCCTCCAACACCAGCACCTACTCCTGTTAAAGTTGCAAGATCACCGTCGCATACTGCGAAATCTACTCCTGCATCAACAGCAGGTAAAGGATTAACCGTTACTTCAATATCATCTGTATTTTCACAACCATTCGCATCTGTTCCTGTTACGGTATAAGTTGCAGTTGCGGCAGGCGTAAATGCAACGCCATCTGTAATACCGCCATCCCAAACATAAACTCCTCCAACACCAGCACCTGTCCCTGTTAAGGTAGCTAAATCGCCATCACAAACTGCAAAATCTACTCCTGCATCTACAGCAGGTAAAGGATTCACTGTAACAGTAATATCATCTGTATTAATACAACCATTTGCATCTGTTCCTGTTACGGTATAAGTTGCAGTACCTCCAGGAGCAAATGCGATACCATCCGTTACGCCACCATCCCAAATATATGATCCGCCAACTCCTGCTCCTGCACCAGTTAATGTGCACATATCTCCATCACAAATATCGAAATCTGCACCAGCATCAATTAATGGGTTTGGTAATATTGTCACTGTAAAGTTTGCTACATCAGCCACACATGGTGCATCTGCATCAACCGTATAAGTGAAAGTATAATCACCAGCTGCGAGACCACTTCCGTCAAATACACCAGTTACAGCATTGAATTGACCACTTGCTGTTGTCTCCAACCAAGTTCCAATTCCATTATTACCATCTAGTAAATCATCTAAATCAGTAGTTGTTCCATCAGTATTACAAATACTAGTAGCACCATCTAATCCTGCTAATGCTTCTAAATTGATCGTTATTACCATCTCGGCAGTATCATCCTCACAAGGATCTAAACCAAGAGCGATATACTGAAATGTATAGACTCCAGGATCAACTCCTCCAGCTGTTAACACACCTGTTGGGTCATCAAACCCTCCAGAAAGTACAACTGAAATTTCAGACCAAATACCACCTAGATCTGCTCCAACTAATAAAGTATTTAAATCTAAGGCAGAACCTGCATCATTACATAATATATCTGCATTGTCAGGACCTGCTTCAGCGCCTCCACTAAAATCAATCACTACCGGTTCAACATCATAGCATCCTGTAATTGGATTTGCCATTAAAACATAAACCACATCTCCGGGTCCCATAAAATCTCCAACCCATAATCCATCAACCTGATCAACACTGTCAGGAACAACATCATAAAAACTAATATCAACGGGACTTCCCTCAAGATTATTGAGAACTAATGTTGTTAAATCAAAGTCGCCACATTGTGGCCCAGGGTCTATTATTTCTATTATAGGTGAAGGCGTTATTTCTACAATAATTGTTTTTTCAATGGTTGCAGATAAACAAATAGGTGCAGGCGTACCTGTAACCGTATATTCTGTTGTTACTAATGGTGATGCATTTACGGTTGGACCGTCAACGCCATCTAATCCAGTTGGTGGAGACCATGTCCAAACATAATCTTCAGCACTTGGTCCATCAACAGTAAGTTCCACAGGAATTCCTGCGCAAGTATATGCTGTATCTACAACTGGTGCACATTCATCAATAACACCACCGCCACCAACATAATCAAAGTAATAAAGACTTGCTATTGCAGCATCAATTTGAGAGGCATCTAATACTACTGTAAAAAGAAATTTTTCAGGAACTGCTACTGCTAGATCTGTTTTATAACTTAAAGAAATTGCTTGATCAGCAAACACAGTTGCTCCTGTTGTTCCAGTTAAACCGCCTAATCCGTTCCAAATATTAGATGCGTCTCTATTGGCAAAACCACCATAAGACACTCTAAAATCTTCACCAATTGCACCTAACCCAATGTAAGAATCCCATGGTCCAGTTTGAGTAGCTGTTACCAATGCTTTTTCGCAAGCCGGAGTTGGTTGTGCAACAACAGTATTTTGTGTTCCATATCCACCACCAATCGTTACATTATTATCAGGATCTAAGTTTCTATAATAATATACATCCGTTAAATCCCCTCCACCAGTATTAGTGAGGGTAACTTCAGTTGTATAATATAATTCTGTCGTGATTAAACGATATACAATATGGACTTCAACATTTGCAATCTCTCCATCCCACTCAACAAAAATACAGTCTCCTTCAACATTATAACTTGAAATAGAACCTGGAATTTGCTCAAGTGACCCTGATGCATTATTTGAATAATTAACACCACCGATTTCTAATCCAAATCCATTTTCAGGTGAACCTGGCGTAAAAAAATCGCCATCATAATTTCCCCATCCATCTAGTTGAGGGTTTGCCACGAATCCGAAGTAAACTGGAGAACCAAGAGCTTGATTTGAGCGATTATTGGAAGCAATTTGGCGGGGAGCACCTTCGTGTCCGGCATCATTGATTCCAATCTCTACATTATCGCCATAAATGTACGCGCTTGTTCCTACAAGTTGACCAAAGACTGAAGAGTCTCCGATCCATGCGACCAGCAGCAGAAATAAAATTTTAATGTAATGTTCTTTCATAGTTTTTCATTTGATAGTTGGTAATACTCTTGTTCTATAGATTTAATAGATAAATATCGTTGAGGCGCCCAAAAAGCTCCCTAATTAAAATTTATACTAAAGTCCGCAAAGGCTGTTCACGTAATCGTTCCACCAAACAATGTCTTTTGGTGAAGATGTACGATCTAAATGGACATGGAGATAAGCTGTTTCAGCAGCATAGTCCACGGAGTAGGTTAAAAGATTGTTGGAAATAAATCCGAAATTGTTTACTGCTTCCAGTTCAGTTAAAAGATTCAAATGGCTAATGTCGATTGAATAGTATTCGGAAATTGCTGAATCGGTATCTAAACTAACACAGTATTCTTCTGACACTGTTGCAGTTCCATATTCGATTTCATCTTGAGCGAAACTACTTGTCGAAGCCAGTAAGAATGCCCATAAAATGGGAGTCATTAAAAGGTATTTCATTGGTTAGGGTATAAGTTGGTTACACTAACTTACAAAAAATCTTTTGTTAAACATGAATCATTTCGACGAAATGTTTGTTCGAAAATCTACTGAATCCCTCTGAGTCCCTTGAATCAATCGGTTTAGACACAATTTATTAAAATAAAAAAAAACTATGCTAGCCTAGTAATTTTCGATAAATGGTAGATTAAATCGATTAGTTGATTATTTCGTTTAGTTCATTTTTGAGAAAATTGACAGCCTGCTCAGTAGGTTGATCCTTTAATTGGGCTGTAATTTCAAAAACTCCTTTACTCAAATCATTTGCTAATGCTGTGGGTTCCATTTTAGTAGCCGCCATATTAATTATTTTAAGAATTTCTTCTTTACTTGACTGAACACGTCCCCAAGCTTCTGGTGAAATAAAAATTTGCTGAGCCAAGTTATGTTCATACTCTTGACGAACATTATCAATTAGTTTTTGTTGGAAGGCACGAGCTGGCAATCCAGGATTGTTCAACCTCATTATCATATTATTTGGAGCAATTCGCTCTAAAAAAAGTACCATACGCTGATACGCCTCTACTTGCAATGGGAAAAAGTGCTTTTTTAAATCAGCGGGAGGTGCCTTTTGTACATCCTTGTTTCCAACAAACGCTAATTTGTTTTTTTCGCGTTGAACCTCAACCCACTTATTAGTAAAATAGTAAACTGCACCGAAGAAAACGATTGAAGGAACAATATATAATGCGAACTGAAATATTAACTCGGTGGTTGACATAATTTAATTTTTTACAATGATAACTATTCTAATGATTAAATACAATGAGATGAAAAAGTAACAGATAGATGTTTTTAATAGGCCATTGTTAGCACTGAATAATTAAGAAATACTATTTCATTTGATACTGCCAAACACCTCTACCGAATAATCCTATCGTGACAATTTTTTCTTTCTCATTATAATCGAGTCCATAAACTTTGCAATGCGGCAATCCTTTACCCAATTCATTCCAACGTGATTTCCCTCTTAGCAAACGCCCACTTCCATAATAAACACCAGTTGTTGTACCCACCAATAACATCCCACCATTAGCTTTACTGTACACTAAGTTATATCGTCCGCCTGTTGCTTTAGGAATATTTTTAGTTATGTCGATCTCTCTTTTTAATGAATGCCTATGATTATCAGAATAACGCAACATGTATACCAAGCCTTTATCTCCAAAAATTGACTCTGGGCTTTGTTTCCCCCTTGTATAGGTCATATAGATTTTATTCCTGTTCGATCCATCAATTGCAACATCCCCAATCCATGAATTATTGGGGTGCTTAATTTCATACCAAGATGAAATTATCTCCTCAGGTGTTCCATTTAATTTATCTGTTCGGAAAAGGCGGTGATTCGTTTTTTTATTCCCCTTTGCATCTTTAGTATATTCAAGGACATAAGCAATAAGAACATTAGTGTGATATTGGGAGTTAAAAAGCCCATAGACTTTATAGGATTTTAGCTGATGACTTAGGTTAAAATCTGAAACAACCTCAACGCTCTTTCTTTCCAAAGGATTTTTTGTTCTACAAACATTTATGTTTCCCTTATTAATTCCGGCTTTTTGTATAAAATTAAAATAAACCGTAGTTGAATTAAATGGATCAAGCACTGCTGCATTTTCCCATCCGGCCGACTTAATATTGTTTAAACTATGTAGATTTCGTTTTTGCTTTTTAGAGGTGTCACTTGAAAAATACAATCCACCACCAACAAATTGGTTAGAGGTATAAACCACACCTTGATCAGTTGGATCGATAAGTGGAATTAATCCATCTCCCCCATTTATCGTTCTCCAATAATACTGCCCATTTTGATCAAAATCTGCAAATACCATACTACCGTCATGATAACACCCAATAGCAACTTGACTAGCATCTTGAGCCGAGACAGCAAGCCCCATCACCTCAGCAACTCCCAAATTGTCACTTTTATTTTCCCAATCCTGTCCTCCATTTTCAGAAATAAAAACGCCACCATGCGTAGCAAAATATATTTTAAACGGATTAAAAGGATCATAGGCTATAAATTCTACGTCAACATGATATCCAGATCCGAGTGACCCCATCCTATCATACGGAGGAACCCATTTTCTTACCTTTGTAGAATATCCGAAATAAAAATCATCAGGTTGGTGAGGCGAAACAGCAAAAGTGTGTCCGCTACCAAAACCAATCCGTTGATTTTTTAGCAACACAAACATTGAATCTTGTTTTATGTCCAAAACGCACAATTCATCATTCCCTTTGACAAAGTCTTTCGCAACCAACAATCGATCATTTTGAGGTTCAATGGTTAGATTTCTCATTGGGCGGGTTTCTGATGTCATTGATTCCAATTTTTCATACTTTGAAAAATCATCTTGATCAAATCGTAAGATATTCCATTTTCCCTTAAAAAAATTAGTCAGATACATTTGTCCATCTATAAAATCTAAGTCATAAACCCAACCGTTTACATTTGGTACGCGATTCCATTTTACGTAATCTGCCATACAGTTTTCCGTATAGTAAAATCCTTCAGAGGTTATTACAAGTAAAAGGTTTGAATTATCAGGATGAAACCGAGTTCCATAAATTTTCAATTGAGGATATCCAGCAAAGTCTTTATAATCTCCTATTACTTCCCATTTTTCGCCCTTATTTTTAGAGCGTAATAAACCACCGAATTTTCCAATTTTTCCAGGTTTACCGTTATCTCCTTTTTCATTAGAACAAGCAAACCAGACGTTTTCATCTGTTGGATAAAAATCAGCCCAGGCACATCCGGTAAAAGGCCAGGCATCAGATCCTGAATTCGCCCAAGAGTCTCCTCCATTTTCAGAGAAAAACAAACCTCCATGTAATGAGCCCGCTAGTAAAAAGCCTTCCTTTTTTTGATAAACTCTAATAAACTCTATTGGACCAATACCTGCATCTCCTCTGAACTTTGGATTTGTAGGAGCATTATTTGGTCCGATTGAAACCCATTCATTATTAAATCCTGTTAATTGACCAAAGGATAAGAAGGAGAAAAGAAGGAGGAGCAAAGTGATTATTTTCCTAAAATCTATGTACATAAGCACATAAATTTACTGCTTTTAAATGAAATGTGAATTAATGAAGCACGGTGATGTGCCCAAAATCTTTATATTTTTTATCTGAACCGTTTTCTCGAAATGTCAAATGCCAAATATACACTCCATCTTCTACTAAAACCTCTCCATAGGTACCATTCCATCCAGCATTATAATCATACGATTCCCAAACCATTTCTCCCCAACGGTTATAGATGGCAAAATGATAATCCTGCGGAATAAATACAGAAGAAAATATAGGTGTGAAATTTTCGTTAAACTGGTCTCCATCCGGTGTAAAAGAATTTGGGATAAAATACTGTACTACCTCATCAATCAAAACATATTGATAGGCCGTATCTCTACAACCTTTATCTGTGATTGCAATTAATTGCACTCGATATAATCCATTTCCAATTTCAGGATAAATATGGTTGGGTTCAAATTCACTGCCCGTAGTTCCATCTCCAAAATCCCATTCATAGCTGACTGCCAATTCTGATGAGTTTTCAAATTGAACTTCATTGTCAATTACATCAGGTTCTTCTGGTGTAAAATCAAATTCAGCAATTGGTAACTCCCAAACACAAATATAGTCTTCAAATGTAGCTTCAGTTGTACACCCATCAAACGTGGTAATTACTACATGAATATCATAGCATCCTGCATATTCATAAGTATGACTAATAACATTACCTTCAACAATAGTTCCATCTCCTAAATCCCAAACGGTAATATCTGTCAATGTAGGATCAGAAATATTGGTGATATTAACCGTTAGTGGACGACAGCCCTCTGTATAATCAGCGCTTAAAAGAATATCTGGAACATTGGACACATTGACTAAAACAACATTATCATTTATAGTACAACCTTGCGCATCTCGCACAATAATACTATATGAACCTGGCGCCAAGTCAGTAAAGTTTGGCAGTGCACCGAATGATCCGCCCCCATCAATGCTATACTCATATGGCAAGGTTCCACCTGTTGCTTCTATTGTAATTTGACCATTATTAACTCCGCAACTTGCATCTATTGCCACAATTGAACTAATCAAAAGTTCAGCCGGTTCTGTAATTGTAACTGTTGCTGTACCCGAACACCCAATAGCATCATGCGTTACAACCACATTATAAGTTCCGGGAGCCAAACCAGTTGCGGTAGGTGTAGTTTGCGCTAAAGGATCGTCCCACAAAAATGAACAAGGCCCTACTCCAAATTCTGGAGCTGCAGTTGCAGTTCCATTATCAAACCCGAAACATGTAACATCAACTTTCGTCATTTCAACTATCAAATCATTCGCGCCAATGGTTAGAGTGCCCGTTAAAAGGCATCCATTCCCGTCTCTTACCTGATAATCAATATCCCCGCTTGGTAAACCAATAAATGCTGCACCAATTTCAAATGTTACTCCACCATCAATACTAAATTCATAAGGCGGTGTACCTCCCGCGGCGTTAATGGTTAATTCACCATCATCCAACCCACATGTTGCATCCACAATAATTAAATCGTCAATCAATAATTCATCAGGCTCAGTAATTGTAATTGTGCGCCAAAGTTGGCAACCAACATCATCTGTTACCAAAACCGTATATGTGCCAGGAGATAAACCTAATGCTGTAGCAGTTGTTTGCGTCAAAGGGTCATCCCACAAATAGGCATAAGGATCATCTCCAGTTATTGGATCTGCAGTTGCCGTGCCATCATCAAAACCAAAACATGTTATATCAGTTGCTGTAATATCAACATCAATACTATCAACTGTAATACTTAAAGTACTTACATCTGTGCAACCAATCATATTGGTTACTGTTAACGTAACTGTTTTGGAACCAATAGTCGCATATGTATAACTTGGATTTTCTAAATCAGAAACATCACCTCCTCCAAATGTCCACGCCCAATCCGTCACTCCAATTCCGTCATAGATTAAACCACTTATTGTCTCATCAGTAAAAAACAACTCTTGTCCTGGACATGCAATAATATCATCTACATCAAAATCAGATTCTAATTCTATACAAACTGTTTGAACATTAGAAGCACCACCTGTTCCTCCTGACCAACCGAAACGCACATTAGGGTTTCCACCAAAAATTGTAGTAACAATATCTTCAATATGATTGAAAATAAGATCACCATCTAAATAAGTTCTCATTTGCATAGCAACAGGATCCCAAATTACTTGAAAATCATGCGCTGCACCATCTTCAATATTTGAAATAGCAAACGCTGGTTCCATATTATGAGAAAGCACACCGTTCGAATTCATTGCTAAATGATCAGAAGCAATTTCATTTGGCCAACCGTTATTCCAAGTGTCCACTTCAATTGCTATTGAATTTGTTATCCCACCGTAACCCAACAATCCACCTCCTGAACCAGTTGTTGTTCCAACTGAACGCAGCACAAATGCCATGCCGTCAGCACCGCCATCAGAAAATCCTAAATTTATTTGAAAAGTGAAATCGAACGGATTGGTTAAATCAATGAAATCTGGACTCCAGATACTACCAGCCTGACTAGTTGTAGTGGTTAAAGTGTAACAATCGCAAGACCCCGTAGCTGTACCACTCAACAGCATTTGCCCAAAAGATGCGGACCAAAGCATTACGCTAAATAGGATTAGTACATGTTTCATTTTGGCTAGGTTTCAAGTCAAATGTATGACTAAAAATGGTATTTTCCTAACTTTAAACGGTTTAGGTGTCAGAATTCGACTTAAACAAATATGAAAATCAATGGAATTATTGAACAACTACGATATGTCCAAAATCTCTGTGCTTTTTATCGCTTTTATTTTCGCGGAAGGTTAACTCCCAGACATAAACACCATCTTGCACGAAAGCTCCATCATATGTACCATTCCATCCTTCTGTAAAATCATATGATTCCCACATAATTTCTCCCCAACGATTTAACACTCTAATATGATAATCATTTGGAATGAACCCGGGGATAAAGACAGGATTAAATGTTTGGTTGAAAGGATCAGAATTTGGTGTAATTGCATTTGGAATGAAATACAAAACAATTTCATCAATCGTCACTAAATGATTTGTCGTATCTGTACATCCTTTATCTGTTGTAGCCACTAATTCTACATCATAAGTTACATTACCAAGAGAAGGATAAGTATGACTAGGATTAACATCTGTTGAAGTACTGCCATCTCCAAACATCCACTCGAAAGTACTTGCAAATTCAGATTCATTTTCAAAAACAACTGTAGTATTATACAAATCTGGTTCAGTTGGATTATAACTAAACTCAGCCACTGGCAATTGCCATACACAAATATAATCTGTATACGTAGCTGATGATTCACAACCATCCACTGTAGTTAGGTCAATATTTACATCAAAACAATCGGCATAAGTATAAGTATGCTCTACTGCATCTCCAGCCGCGATACTACCATCACCCAATTCCCAAATAAAGGATTCAACCAATGACACATCTGTCAAGTTTTCAAAGCTTACTTCTAAATCCTCGCATCCCTCATACTTATCAGCAGAGATTATTATGTTTGGAATATCAAAGGTGGTAATTGTTACAGTTGTTGTTGCCGTATTTTCACACCCACTACTCACAGTTAAAGTGTAAATTGTAGTTGATCCAGGATTTACAGTTTGAACAGGCCCAAATAATACAGATCCATCCACATCATTTGTCCATTCATACGTATAACCTGCAGGTCCTTCGCCAGCTGCCTCTCCCGCAATAACAACATCATCTCCCGGACAAACTGAAATTGCTTCAGATCCGAAAACAGATAGTGGAGTATATTGATTAACAGTTTGCTCTAATACATCTGTCGTACATCCATTAACATCTTCAATTTCTAATGTGTGGACACCGACAACCGTTGTTATTAAGCATTCAACATCTGGAGCTCCATCCCAAATGTAAGTGTAAGGAGCTGTTCCGCCAGTAACAGTTGGACAAAGTTCAGCCGCACCACCTAAGCAAATTGTGGTATCTGGTCCCATTGTTAAAACAATTGGATCTGCTTCATCCAAAAATGCATCAGCAGTAGCTGTGCAACCATTACCGTCCATAACATTAACAGTAATTGGACCTCCGCCCAAACCTGTAAAGGTTGGAGAAACTTGAAAAGCACCTCCATCTACATTATATTGATAGGCTACTGTTCCTCCACTTGCTGCAATTGTTACTTCACCATCCATTAATCCATTACAAGTAACATCTGTCACTAATACATCATCAATAAGTAAAGGAATTGGCTCAACAACATCTGCAGTACCAATAATTGTACACCCGTTAGCGTCTTCTATAACTAAATCATAAGACCCAGCAGTCATACCGGTAAAGGTTGGACTAACTTGAAATGAAGCACCTGCATCATTACTATAAGTATACCCCGGAGTACCACCAGAAACAACTAATTCAAATTCGCCATCTGCTAAACCTGTGCAAGAAACATCTGTTGGTAAAACGGCATCAATAGTAATTAAAGTAGGCTCACCAATAACAGCAACATCTGTAATAACACAACCTGCAGCATCTTCCACTGCTATATCATATGAACCTGCAGTTAACCCAGTAAATAAAGGAGCTGGTCCAAAAGAAGCACCAGCGTCAATACTATACGTATAAGTTGGAGTACCTCCAGAAGCATCAATATCAATTGACCCATCTGAACCTCCATTACAAGTTGGATCAACTACAGTAATTAAATCAATTACAATATTTGGTAAAGATCCCACAACAATATCTGCTGTAACAGTACATCCAGCATCATCCATTACTGTTACAGTATAAGGACCTGGTGCTAATAAATCAAAGAAGTTGGAAGCCTGATAAGTAACACCACCATCTATACTATATTGGAATGGCGCCACACCGGCAGAAGCCGTAACTGTAATTGTACCGTCATCTGCTGGCAAACAAGAATCATCTGTCGCCACAACATCATCAATTATCAATGGGGAATCTAAATCTACAACAGTTGTTATAGTTGCTGTACATCCATTTGCATCTCTGACAACAACATCATACGATCCATTAATTAAACCTATAAAGTTTCCAGTTGGTTGATAAGTCACTCCACCGTCAACACTATATTCTAGCGCAGGAGTACCTCCCGAAGCAACAACTGTAATTGTTCCATTGGCTAATCCACAACTTGCGTTTGTTGGAACTGAAGAATCAATAACCAACTCTGTTGGCTCAAGAATAGTAACCGAGCCTGTTCCTGTACAACCCAAGTTATCTGTAACAACTACGTCATATGTATTTGGTGACAAACCAGTTGATGTTCCCGTTGTTTGCGCTAAAGGATCATCCCAAAGATAAGTATATGGTCCAATACCTGTAGTAGGCATTGCTGTTCCAGTACCATCATCTAAACCAAAACACGTTACATCTGTATGTGTCATTGTAACATCAAGTCCGGCAGTAATATTAATATCAAAAGTCTCTGTAGAGCTACATCCAGAAATATCAGTAATCGTAAGTGTTACAGTATATGTTCCTATCGCAGCATAAGCATGCGTAGGGTTTTGCACTGCTGATGTTGAACCATCACCGAAATCCCAAGCCCAGGTAACTGCTTCTTCTGAATTATGAATTAAATCACTTGTAGATTCATCCGTAAACGTTACTGTTTGATCTACACAGGCTGTAAGCACATCTGTACTAAAATCTGCATCACGATACATACATACGGATTGAATATTATCCACTCCACCTGTACCACCGGTCCAACCAAAATAAACATCAGGCACTCCTCCAAAAAACAAGGTTACCATATCTCCATTATAAGTGAACATGCTCACTCCGTCTAAGAAAATTTCTAAATCAAATGCAACAGGATCCCATGTTGCACGAAAAGTATGATACAAACCATCCTCTATGTTAGCAATAGTAATTGGGGCAACAAGGTTATGATTTACAGTTCCGTTTGAACTCATTCCTACATGATCTTCAGGAATATCTGTAGGCACTGCAGGAGAACTATTCCAAGTATCAATTTCAACTCCAATAGAATTTGCGATACCACTGTAGCCCATTCCATTTCCAATCCCACCAGGAGATGTTCCTGTTTGTCTCAATGCAAAAATCATCCCGTCTGCTCCCCAAACATCATCAGCTCCAAGATTCACCTCAAAAGACATGTCAAAAGTATTCGTCAAATCTATGGTTCCAGGACTCCAAATTGACCCCGATTGATTGGTAAAATCTGTTAGCTCATAACAATCGCATGAACCAGTAGCTACTCCACTCAAAATCATTTGAGAGGAGCCAGTAATTGAGGCAAAACTGATGACGATTAAAATTAATAATGCACGCATACAATCTAATAGACGGATAAAAAAGGGTTTAGTTGGCTTTTTTCGACAAAATCACACTATATATCGACGAGACTATAGTGAGCCCAACTAAGCCAACACTTATCCTTATGATTTATTGATTTTTGAAAAATATTTTTTTAGTGTTTTTTCGTTTGAAATTCCGCTTGTATTCACCTCTAACAAAACAGGTTGATCGTCTTCTCTAATTTTATAAAAATCATGAAAAACAGCTGCTAATTCCTCTATTGATTTCGCCTCCAAATGTCGCACATTAAAGGCTTCACAAATGGACTTAATTTTCGCATTAAAATGGGCCACAAAATGATGCGATTGTTCCGAGTTATTTGGACCGTCAATTATTTTGAAAATTCCGCCTCCGCCATTATTGATTACAATTATTCTCAAATTGGAAGTCAAATGATTATTCCACAAGGCATTAGAATCATAAAAAAACGAAGTGTCTCCACTTATAAAAACGTTTAGTTTTCCCTTGCTAACATTAGCTATACCTGCAGCTGTGCTCGTAGATCCATCAATACCACTGACCCCACGATTACTGTAATAAGACATACCTGGGACAGGGTTAAACAATTGGCAATAACGCACCACAGAACTATTCGCCATATGAATATTGGAATTATCTGGAATGGCATCCAATATTAATTCAAACGCCTTCAAATCTGAAAACGGTGTTTCTGCTAAGTAATCATTATGAATTTCATTCGCTAAAAAGTCCTTTTGCTTCCATTTTCCGCCAAAATTACTATTAACATCCTGTTCTAATGTTCCAATAAAATTGAAAAATGTTAAGGGCTTTATTTTAAATGACCGCGACAAAGATTGAAAAGTATCCTCTTCAAACAAATATTGACCTACACGCCAATTTACCTTAGGTTTATTCAATCTGAAAAATGCCTTAATTTTCTTAGATATAATTGCTCCACCAAGTGTTATTAATAGGTCAGGAGCAAAATCACTCACTTCATCTTCGCTAATAATAGCTAATGTTCGATCAATAGAATGGCAGATGCGTTGAAAGTGCTGTAAATTAGAGGTGTTTTCAACCAGAATTGCAACGGAAGAATCTCCAATTACAGAAGCAAGTGCTTGAATATCCAGATCATTTGGAGCCAACTGCCCGATTAAGATTAATTTCTTTTGTGCTTGTTTCCAATTTGTACTAACCTCAGTCTTGTCAACTTCAGAAAACACAGATTCAATTGGTTGATTTATTGTAATCTTAGGTTTAGTATGAAGTTCTTGCGTCTCATACAATGGCTCACTTAACGGAATATTAATATGCACTGGGCCTTTAGGAACCTGAACAGCCAAATTCAAAGCCTCATTCGCTACAGCATCACTTATTTCTCGCTCAATTTTTGAAGGAAAATTTGGTAATTCAAAACTTCCTTTTATAAAATTTTGGTACAGATTTTTTTGCCGAATTGTTTGCCCATCTCCTTGATCGATTAATTCAACGGGACGATCGGCTGTTAAAACCACTAATGGAATATTTCTATAATAAGCTTCAGAAATTGCTGGCGCATAATTAACAGGAGCACTTCCAGAAGTACATGTAATAGCAACAGGTGAATTTGATTCCTCGGCCATTCCCATGGCAAAAAAAGCGGCACTTCGCTCATCATGAACGAGAAACACTTCAATTTTAGGATGCGCGTCTAACCCAATAATTAAAGGCGCATTTCGAGAACCTGGAGAAATAACAACCTTGGTAACTCCGTGCTGAACACAAATTTCAATTAAATGTGCAACATGACTAATTTTGGTAGTATTCATTGGTACAAAATTAGTGGAAACGCGGAATATTTGACTGCTTTTTTAGTTTTTTATCAAAAGTCTAAAGCCCTTACCATGCACGTTCATTATTTCAACTTTACTAGAGCCGTTTACATACTTTCTTAATTTCGTTATGTAAACATCCATGCTTCTACCATTAAAGTAGTTATCATCTCCCCAAACTTGCTTTAGCGCTTCATTTCTATCTAATATTCCATCTTGATTTTTAACCAATAAATAGAACAATTCGTTTTCTTTCGTTGTCAACTTTTTGCTTTCATTAGCAATTACAACTGTTTGTTGTAAATAGTCATACTCAATGTCTCCAACCTCAAACGTAGTTTCTTTCTTGCCTTCTTTATACGATCTTTTTAAAATTGCATTGATTCTTGCTAACAACTCTTCCATTGAAAATGGTTTAGTCATATAGTCATCTCCACCAACATCAAATCCTTGAAGCTTATCATCTTTCATTGATTTTGCCGTTAAAAACAAAATCGGAATTTCAGAATCTGTTTTTCTAATTTCAGTCGCTACAGCAAAACCGTCTTTAACCGGCATCATCACGTCTAAAATAATAAAATCAAACAGTTGCTCTTGAAAGCGAGTCAATGCTATTTCACCATTAACACACAGTGTTACATCAAAGGATTTTGCCTTTAAATAATTTGATAAAAGGGTCCCTAAATTGGTGTCATCCTCAGCTAATAATATTTTTACCTTATCACTCATTTTCAATATTTATTTTAAAAGTTGATCCCTTCCCTAAACTACTTTCCACAGTAATTTCTCCCTGATGCAATTTCACAATTGAATCGACATAATTAAGCCCCAATCCAAATCCTTTAACATTGTGCACATCTCCTGTTGGGACACGATATAATTTGTCAAAAATTCTTTTTTGATCATCTTTTCGTATTCCGATTCCATTGTCCTTGAAATACAGTTCATATCCCTTGGCGGTTTTCTTTAGTTTAACATATACCTCTGGAGAAACCGCACAATATTTTAGTGCATTATCCAACAGGTTATAGATAATATTACCAAAGTGAATTTTGTCCAAATCAGTATTCACTTCATCTAAATGTTCAATATGAATTTTCCCAGCTTGATTTTTAAAACGAATTTGAAAAGCCTGAACTATTTCACGCACTAAATTATCCAACCTAACCTCACTTAATTTTAAACTCATTTTACCTTTTTCAAGCAAGGCGGTTTGCAATACATTCTCGACTAATTTTGCCAATCGTTTATTTTCCTGCTCAATCATTGAAACAAACCCGATCAACGATTCTTGATCACTCCCAACATCAGGGTCTTGAATTGCTTCGCACGCCAAGGAAATAGTTGAAATTGGTGTTTTCAATTCATGTGTCATATTGCTAATGAAATCGTTTTTGATTTCAGACAACTGCTTTTGCTTATAAATGGTTGACACAGATAAATAGAATGCAAAAACGATAATAAAGACCAAGAATACAGACGCCACTAACGTACCGGCCATTTCTTTCCATAAAAATGATTTCTGATTAGGAAAGGATACAACTAATTCATAGTCGTTTTCCAACATATCCTCTGGATAAAGCAGCGTACGGAATCCTGACTCAATATTATTATCACTATAATGAGCAGGTGTTTTTGCAAAAGCAATATCAGAATTTTGAACACTTACAATATTAAAAATGAAACTCGTATCTAAATCATGTTCAATAAGGTTTTTAGCCAAAATTGAGTCTAGTACAAAAACATTCAAACGAAAAGAAATGTCGTCGAAGTAATTTCCAGAATACAATTTCACCATAATTTTACTCAGCGATTGCGACTTGCGCATGATTTGCCGGTTAAAAGAATTACTCACCTGAATGGCGTACGAATTAGAGTCTTGAAATTGAAGAAAGTCTCCCTCTAATTCAGAGGGGATTACATCTCCCAATTTTTTTGTCAAGATTCTACTTTCAGCAGTTAATCCTGTTGTGGAATCCATGATGGATCCCCTCACCATCAAAAACTGATACTTTTCTCCATCCTTTGTAATTGTAGTATCTCGAATCTCTATCGACTCATCTACACGCATCACATCACCAAATTGCGCATTTACAAAATCTTTATAATTGTCTTGGAGGTCGCGTTTAGACATTCCTTGATCAAAAAGCGGCATCATTTCAATCATTTCAAGATCGGCGGCAGTACTTTCCAAGGCACTATTAACTTTCTCTTCAAAGCTATCCTCTGCCATTTGATGCACATTTCTAATCCAATAAAATTGCAGCAACAACAACCCAAATAGGGCGATAGACATGATGCTTAGTAATATTTTAAATCGGTTTTTCTTCAAGGGTGATAAATGTGTAAATCTCAAATTTAACGCAACTAAGTCAATTATAGTTTTGGCTTAACTTTTTTTAACAGAAATTAGTACTTTTAGCGGCTATATGAGACCACTGTATTTATTATTGAGATTTCTGCTACCCTATGTCATGGTTATTTTCTACAGAAAATCTCGCTCTGTTAACGGACAACGTCGTTTCAATGCGCAGACAATTTTCGTTTGCAACCACCCTAGTGCGTTTATTGATCCTTTAGTTGCTGGCAATTATCAAATGCCTGTTTTATATTTTGTAACTCGTGGAGATATTTTCAAGTGGTGGTTAAAACCTGTTACCTGGGCTTCTCACATGGTTCCTATTTTCAGAAAAGCCGAGGATGGCGCAGACTCGCTAGAGAAAAACAAAGATTCTTTCCGCTATTTACGTAAAGTACTTATGCGTAAAAAGTCATTAATTCTTTTTGGAGAAGGGTATACAGACAATACTTTTATTAGAAGTTTAAAAATAGTTAAGAAAGGGCCTGCAAGAATTGGCTTTGACACCATGGTTGAATGCGACTGGTCAGCCGATATTAAAGTTCAAGCAATTGGCCTTAATTATTCCCACCCGAAAAACTTCAGATCAGACGTTTTAGTGTCTTTTGGAGAACCTATTCACCTGAAAGATTATAAAGAAGTTTACGATAAAAACCCCAGTCAGGCTATTACACAATTGACACGTGCGGTGCAAACTTCTATGCGGGAACAAATTACATATGTCGATCAGAAAGACCTGGCTCCATTTGTTGAAAATCTTATGATTTTAACACGTAAAGGAATGAATCACTTTCATCACAATGCTAAAATCCCTTTACTAGATAGATACACTTACTCAAAAGAATTAGCGAACAAGGTTAATGAATCTTATGACGATCAAGCTGAGAATTGGACAAAACTAAAAGAGACAGTAACTAACTATTTTGAAAAATTAAAGAAGAACCGAATCAATGAAAATTGGGTGCATAATTTTGCTGAAAACAAGACTAAAAAATCAATTGGAGCTTTGCTTGTTTTCTTATTATGCTTACCAATCACTATTCTTGGATTGATCCACCAATTCATCCCTTATATTATAATTAAAAAATTCGTTGAAGGTCGTTTTAAACGAGATGTGTTTTGGAGTGGTGTTAAACTACTTGTTGGGGCAACTTTATCCACCATTTACAACTTTGCCTTTATCTTTCTTTTTTATTCCTATGTCTACCCTAGTTATTGGTTAGCTGTAGCGTATTTCCTTATCGTCCCTGCTGTGTCGGGAATATTTGCTTACGTACAAATAAACAAACTAAAAGACGCAATTGCTTATAAAAAAGCGAATGAAAATCAATTGGCCGAATTGGTTATTGAGCGTAAGGAAATTTTATCTGAAATGGAGAAAATGAACTTAACTTAATCTATTCGCTATAAAGCAAGTACTTTGATCTAATTTCTTTAAAAGCTGTAAGCTCTTCATCCCACCCAGTCTGCATTTCTTCTAAAGATGTGCCATTTATAATTCCTTTTCTTAGATCAGATGATCCTGCAAGTAAGTCTATAAAGTTATTTGGCAAGAAAAAAGTCTTCCCCATTTCTAGGTTTTGATAAAAATCAAATAGGTAAGTAAAATCTAATTCGCCTTTTGCTCTGAATTCTCCCAGATCAATTTCTGCAAGATTAACTCCGTAACAAGTTTCATTTTCTAATTTGGGATGTTTTGACCCACCATTTGGTTGCGGCACAAATTCAAAATCAACTTGAGTCGAATCAATCTTATAATCTGGATGCCCTATCAACTGGAAAGGTGAATCAGTTCCGCGACCAATGCTCACAACTGTACCTTCAAAAAAGCACAAACTAGGATATAAATAAACAGAAGCCATATTAGGTAAATTAGGAGAAGGCGCTATTGGAAGTTCGTAAAACTTCGTATGATCCCAACCTTCGCAAGTCACAACCTCTAATTCGCAGGTAATTCCTTCAGGCAACCATTTCTCACCATTAATCATTTGCGCATATTCTCCCACTGTCATTCCGTGCACTACAGGAACTTCATGCATCCCCACAAAAGAGGAGAAATCAGATTTTAAAACTGGACCATCAACATAATGTCCATTAGGATTAGGCCGATCTAAAACCACCAATTTAATCCCTTCCTCGGCAACAGCCTCCATCACATAATGAAGTGTTGATATATAAGTGTAAAAACGAACACCTACATCCTGAATATCGAACAGCACAACATCAACACCTTCTAATTGAGCCGCAGTTGGCTTACGGTTTTTACCATACAATGAAACAATTGGAATCCCCGTCTTTTCATCTATTTCATTATTAACCTTTTCTCCTGCATCTGCCGTCCCTCTAAATCCATGTTCAGGCGAAAACACACGCACAACCTCTACCCCTGCTCCGATCAATGTATCCACCAAGTGAGTATTGCCAACCATTGATGATTGATTCCCAACTACAGCAATTTTCAATCCCTCTAATGTTGAGAAATAAGCCTCCGTAACTTCAGCTCCAACCGCTACATCATCATTACAATAGAATTTTTCTTCCACAATTACCGAGTCCGCAATTTCAGGCACATTTTCAGTAATCTCATTATCTGTATTGTTTTGACTACCAGCGGAACAACTAATTAGGGCTAACGCGAAAAGGCAAATATTAAATTTTTTCATCATTATAAATCTTACATTTGTGTCGTAAATGTAGTCATTTTGAAAACCGAATTATTCATAGCTAGGCGAATAATGAGTGGTGGGAAGGATAAAAGCAAGCTTTCAAGGCCAATTGTTGTTATCTCTCTTACCAGTATCATTTTAGGAGTTGCCATCATGCTAATTACTGTTTCAGTAATTAGCGGATTCCAAGAAGGGATTAGAGATAAGGTAATTGGATTTGGTTCTCATATCCAGATTACAGAACAAGGTTTGAGCAATAGTATGGAATCTGCTCCAATTTTAATTGAGCAAGACTTTTACCCTTCTTTAGAAGAGAAACCATCCATCAAGAAAATTCAAATATTTGGCTACAAGCCAGCTATTTTACAAGCTTATAGAGACTCAGTCTCTTTTAATATTCAGGATCGTGACACGAGTCGTTCTAGCTTAGACATTTTAGGTGTACTTTTCAAAGGAATAGATCAGAATTATGATTGGTCTTTTTTTGACGACAAAATTGTTGAAGGGCGTACTATAAACTTTGACACCATTAATAAAGAAGTTATGATTTCGCAACACATAGCTACTTTAATGGGTTATTCCATTGGAGACAAATGTGATGCCTTTTTTATAAGAGACAATTCAGGTCCAAAAAAACAAAAATTTGAAATTGTAGGTATTTACAATTCTGGTTTTGCAGATTTTGACAAGAAATTAATCTTCACACAAATTCATCACATTCAAAAACTTAATGATTGGGGAGTTCAAACTTTTGTGACACTTGCCGACACTTGTATAAATGACCAATTTGTTTTAAAAGGAATAACTTCTGGAGGCTCTAAGTCATACGAATATGATTGGGGACGCGGTTTCTTTCCTAAAAGGTATTACCCTATCCTTAATAAATCCGGAGAAATTCGATTAATCTCAACCGATTTTTCGTTAAACCCTTTAGCTTCTCGTCAAAGCCCTCAATCCATTCCAGACACTGCGTATATTGATATTAAAATCGATTCTATTTGTCCTTGCAATGAAAAGAACTTGGCGCTGATTGAATATGTTAATGCAAATGAAATTAAAACGCCTTTTGGATCCATTCACATCCAAAATGGTAAGGGCACTCATCATCTATACACAGGCGGTTTTGAAGTTTTAATTAATGAATGGGGAGATTTAGAAAACATGAATGACCTTATCATTGATGAGATCCCATTCGACCTAAAAACAACTGAAATTACAGAAATGCACCGTGACATTTTTGCCTGGCTGGATTTATTAGACATGAATATCTTAATCATTATCATACTCATACTAGTCGTTTCTTTAATTAATATGATAACATCCCTACTCGTTCTCATTCTTGAAAAAACAAATATGATTGGTATACTCAAGTCAATGGGAGGATACAATTCTAGTATTCAAACAATATTCATTTTTAACGCCCTATTCCTATTGTCTCGCGGACTATTATGGGGTAACGTGCTTGGATTAGGCCTATTAGCATTTCAGTATTTTACAGGATTCTTTTCTTTAGATGCCCAAGTTTATTCGCTAGATACAGTACCTGTTGACTTTAATATATTACACATTCTTTATATCAACCTATTAACGATATTGGTTTGTTTCCTCATCTTGATCATTCCAAGTTATTTAGTTACCAAAATCGACCCAGTCAAAGCAATTCGCTTCGATTAGTTTTTTCAATATCAATACATTATTGTTTTTGATTTAATTCTCGAAGTAAATCAAGGTAAAACAGAAAATTTCGATTAAATTTGTCACTCAAATTATTAAGAATTAGAAATGGCTGAAATCGAAATCAGACTCCCTAAAATGGGGGAAAGTGTTACAGAAGCAACCATAACCAATTGGTTGAAAGAAGTTGGCGATACTATAGAAATGGATGAGCCCCTTGTAGAGGTTGCAACCGATAAAGTAGATAACGAATTACCATCAGAAGCAGAAGGCGTGTTGGTAAAGCGTCTTTTTGAAAAAGATGACGTAGTGCAAGTTGGTGACGTTATAGCGGTCATTTCCACTGATGGAGAGAGCGCTCCAGAAACTTCTTCTGGTGGATCTGAACCAGTTGCAGAACAAATTGTTGCAGAAGTTGCCGTTGCGGCACCAGTTGCAGCTAACGGAGCTGTAACTGCGGAATTAAGTAAATCTGGACCATCTGGTCGTTTTTACTCTCCTCTCGTAAGAAGTATTGCAAAAGAAGAAGGTATTTCAATGGAACAATTGGAAGCTTTAGAAGGTTCTGGTGAAAACAATAGAGTAACCAAAAAGGACATGTTGAATTTCATTAAAAATGGAGGTGTGGCAGCTGTTAAATCTGCTCCTGCAACTGCTCCTATTGAAACTAAAACAACGGTTCCGGCTACAGCACCTGTTGCTAAAGTTGAAACACCGAACGTTCCTGTACATGAAGGTGATGAAATCATTGAAATGGACAGAATGCGTAAGCTAATTGCTGACCATATGGTGATGTCAGTTCAAACCTCACCGCACGTAACTTCATATGTTGAAGCTGATGTGACAAATATTGTGATGTGGCGTAATAAAGTGAAAAATGATTTCCTTAAAAATGAAGGAGAAAAAATCACTTTTACTCCAATTTTTATGGAAGCTATTATTAAAGCCATCAAGGATTTCCCAATGGTGAATGTTTCTGTAAGTGGTAATAATATTATTAAGCGAAAAGATATTAATATAGGAATGGCGACAGCACTTCCTTCTGGAAACTTAATTGTACCTGTTATTAAACAAGCTGACAACCTCAACTTAACAGGACTTACTAAACAAGTTAACTCTTTAGCTAACAAAGCAAGAAATAATAAATTAAATTCTGACGATATTCAAGGCGGTACATATACTGTTACTAACGTTGGTACTTTTGGTAACGTAATGGGAACTCCTATTATTAATCAACCTCAAGTAGCAATTATGGCAGTAGGCGCTATTCGTAAAGTCCCAGCTGTTATTGAAACACCTCAAGGTGACGCAATTGCAATAAGACATAAGATGTTTTTATCTCATTCTTATGATCACAGAGTTGTTGATGGAGCACTAGGAGGAATGTTTGTAAGAAGAGTAGCAGATTACTTAGAACAATTTGATATAAATCGCGAGTTATAAACAATTGAGCGTAAAAAAGTTTAAAAGCCACACCCAATAAGGTGTGGCTTTTCTTTTTTCCTTTGATGTTGATTATGTCTAGATTCGTGAAATTAACGCTCCTGCTTGCTGTACTTACAGCTTTTAGTACAGCGTATGCCCAACCAGAGAAGGAGGCTCTTCGAGAAAAGCTCAAGGATGCTAACTTTAGCCAGAAGTTTGAGGTCGGTGTCAATTTATTTTACGACAAAGTATACATTGACGCACTTTATGTTTGGGAAATTCTTTTAGAAGAGGATCCTAAAAACGCCAATATTTTATACAAAGCTGGAATGTGTTACATTTCATTAAATAAAGAAGCAGAAGCACTTCCTTATTTTGAAAAAGCACAATATTCTGTAGACAAAAACTACAATCCATCATCTTACCTTGAGCGAAACGCTCCACCAGAAGTACTTTATTATCTTGCAAAATCTAACCACGTTAATGGACGGATTGATTCTGCAACGGCACAATACACTTTTTTCGTTGATAACACACATAGAAAACATGACAAATACAACCGTGGTGTTTTAGGACAAAAACAGTGCGCCAATGCAAAACGCCTTATAGCTGCACCTCGCCCTTATATAATTAAAAATGTAGGTTCAATTGTTAACACTGTTTCTCCTGAGTATAGTCCTGTCATTTCTGTTGACGGAACAACGCTATTCTTCACATCAAAGAGGTTAAGGTCTGACAGCACTAACTTCGAGCAAATCAGTTATGAAAATGGAATGCACTACGAAGATATTTATATTTGCTACAGAGACAGAAATGGAAACTGGACAGAACCAGAATACTTAGGCTTTTGCCGCCCAAGAAGAAATGATGCCTCTATCTCCTCTTCTGCCGACGGACAAACAGTTTTCGTTTATCAAGATGTAAACGGTGGAGATGTTTACTACTCTGAAAATAAAGATACATCATTCAACAATTTGCAAGCATTTCCTGCTGAAGAATTAAACACAGAATATTGGGAAAGCCATGCAACAATGAGTAACGATCAAAATTATTTATACTTCGTTTCTGATAGACCCGGCGGATTGGGAGGTAGAGATATTTATCGTTTAAAAAAATTACCGAATGGTGAATGGAGCAAGGCTTTTAATTTAGGACCTACTATTAATTCCGAATATGATGAGGAATCACCATTTCTTGGAGTAGACAACAAAACAATGTACTACAGTTCTAACGGACCTAGAAGTATGGGTGGGTTTGACATTTTTGTTACACAAATTGATGAAGAAGATCATTGGAGCGAACCAATTAACATGGGGTATCCTTTGAATACTGTAGATGACGATATTTTTTACACCACAACTGCTGATGGCCGAACAGGATACTACAGTTCTGAAAAACTAGATGGACAAGGTGACAAGGACATCTACTCAGTTTATGGAGACAATGACTACATTCAAAACGTAGCTGTCTTAACAGGCTTCATTTTAACTTCTGATGGTTCAAGAATTCCTCCTGGAATTTCTATTGAAGTAGAAGATTTATCTGAAAACTCTGGTGTAAAAAAATATTCTCCAAGAAGACGTGACGGAGGGTATGTCTTAACATTATTACCTTGTCATACCTATCATATTGATTACATTCTTGACGACACCAATAAGTTTCACGAAACAGAGCTTTATGTGCCATGTAATTCATCTTATCAAGAAATTAAGCACGAATTGTTGTTAGACATGGTAGATCTTACCGCCCAACAAGTATTAACCGAAGAGGATTCTATAATTGCTGAGCGTAAAGAAGAAGGAATGAAATGTAACCTAGTCTATAACATTCAAGTGGGTGCATTCAAAAAAGACTTACCTGTTTCTTACTATAAAAAATACAACCCTATTACAACCGAACTGCTAGGTAAGAACATTACACGATACATGCTAGGTGCATTTGACGAATATATTTTGGCAGAAAAAGTAAGACAAGAAGTATTAGATAAATATGCTGATGCTTTTGTTGTAGCCTACTTAAACGCTGTAAGGATTCCAACATCAACTGCAAGAGACTTAGAGAATGGCGTAATAGAATGTGATGAAAGCTTATATCCAAAAGTTGAATTCCACCAAGACTCTATTCAAAACTATACAGACCTAATTAAAGGGCCGTATTACCAGCATTTCTTTGGATATAACAAAGATAAATTTGACTACAAGAATGACAACTTCAGAGTATTTGTTCAAGGAATCAAAGAAATTATTGAAAAAGACTTGCCAGTTACGGTTTACATTACTTCTAGTGCGTCACATGTTCCTACAAGAGCCTACAAAGACAATCAAGACTTAGCAGTGCACCGTTTAAACAACGGAAAAAGCACACTTACAAAACTATTGGTAGAGTTTGGTGTTGACTTATCTAAGATCAACATTGTACTTAAAGAAGCATCTGTCAATGGGCCTGAATATAAAAATGACGCCCAGGAAAACCGTTACGTCTACCAAAAATTTCAGTACATCAAATTTGATCTCGAATTTTAATGCAACTACGCTCCCTTAAAATATTACTGAGTGTCTTTTGTCTCCTCTTTATTGCGGTTCCAAATGCTAACGCACAAGAATTAAGTAAAAGAAAAATTAAAAAGTTTGTGAAAAAGGGACGTAAAGCTTATCGTAAAGAGGAATACTGGAAAGCAAAATCTTATTACGACAAGGTTACAGATGCCAATACTGACAAAGCTCAATATTGGTTTGAAGCTGGTTTAGCTTATTATGATTCTCAAGTAAAACGTGAAGACGCTTCTGTTTTCTTCGAAAAAGCACTTGAACTATCTGTTGAAGATACTATTCCTGAAATTTTCTACTACGCAGCAAAAACATATCACTTTAAAGGTGAATTTGAAAAAGCAATTGAATACTACAACATGTTTTTGGGCAGTACTGTTGAAAACAAAAAAGGACAAGAAACTCGCAGTGATGTTATTCGTGAAATAGAAATCTGCAATAATGGCATTGATTTAAGAGGTGTTCATTTATATGAGGTGCAGGAAATTGTGAAACTGGATGAAAATGTCAACTCTGAATACATGGATTACTCTCCAGTAATTTCAATTGAAGAAGAGCTTTTATTGTTTTGCTCTCGTCGCCCACCTGGACAAAAAAAGCATGTAGATGGACTTTATTTTGAAGACATTTTCTACGCGACAAGTCAGGTTGGAGAAAATCAATGGTCAGAAGCTAAGATTATTGACAAATCATCTGGTTATGTTGCCAAAGAAATAAATGAAGGAAAAGCTCACGAGGCTCCAGTAAGTATATCTCCTGATGGAAACACATTATACATTTATAAGGAAAATAGTATTTGGAAAAGTGTGAAAGACAGAGACGGTAAATGGGCCATTCCTATCAGAATGAATCAAAACGTAAATATAGGAGATGCTAACCCAAGTATTTTTATTACCCCTGACGAAACTGAAATGTTTATTGTTTCAACAGGAGTAAAAGATGGCTATGGCGAGCGTGACCTATACTACTCGAAGCGTGATGAAAATGGCAACTGGAAAAAACCAGTAAATATGGGCCCAAAAATCAACACACCTTACAAAGAGGATGCGCCTTTCCTTTCGAAAGATGGTAAATCACTGTATTTTGCTTCACAAGGGCACAACTCAATGGGAGGATTTGACATTTTTAGAGTAACTAGAGATGAAAGCGGTGAATGGGGAGAACCTAGAAACATTGGAACACCTGTAAACTCTGCTGGAGATGATATTTACTATGTAGAAAATGAGGAAGGTACATTGGCTTATTATTCTTCAATGCGTCCAGGATCATACGGCTATTTAGACATTTACACAGCTAAATATGACTGTAAAAATATTCCAACAACCGAAGTAAAAGGCTATGCTATTTATAGTGAAAACCACCGCCCAGTTAACGGCGTTATCAAAGTAATCAATGTTACAAGTGGCGAAGCAATGGGAACCTTCAATATTGATCCTAAAACAGGAAAGTATCAAATGGTTTTACCGCCAGATAACACCTACCAGTTAGAACTTGTTACTCTTACTCCTGGTTATACGCAAGAGCGTCCGCACATAGAGGAGTTTTACATTCCAAGACAATGTGAGGCCTTTAATTTATTTCAGCAAATCAATATCTCTGTACAGAAAGACGAAAAAGGAATCCCTGTTACACAAGAAGCATCTTTCAAAAACGCTTTGTTTGATATGAGTGACTTACTTAAGGAAGAGTTTGATCTTGATTTCACTTACCAAGAAGATACGAGTGCAAATATTGGAGGGATTTCAGGAAATGTTGCACACAGCTCAACCTGGGATGGTAAAAATATAGAAATGCTCCTTTTAAATGAAAATGATCAAATCGTGCGAGTAACGCGTACTGATAAAATGGGCGATTTTGTATTTGAAAAGCTAGACACATCAGTTGCATACAAAATCATGATTAATGAAGACGACGCAATTGTATCGTACAACAATTGGGATCAAAGTCACCCTTCACAGTTTTATATGCAAGGCGTATTATATGACTATACTGAAACAGATAATATTCCAAGACCTGAAACCACTATTTACTTAGCCAAAACAGATAAAATTCTAACAGATATGTCTATTACAGATGTAGAGGGCGAATTTGAATTTTTAAACCCCACCACCTCGCTTGCAGTAATTGAAGAATTAAATGACAATACCACAATCACTTATAATTTAGATCAAACAGATGGTGAAATACTTTATTCGGCATTATTAACCACCATAGACCCAAATGACGAAAGTATTTCATATACAGAGCACATTGATTTAGTTTCATTACAAAAAATGACAGAAACGGATGCGCAAATGCGAGAGTTTGCAAATATTCTATTTGATTTCGACAAGTTCTTTTTACGTCAAAAAAGTGAAGACATTTTACAGTCTCTTTATCAATTCATGAATGAAAACCCTTCGGTACAGGTTAAATTAGACGGGTATACAGATTGGATTGGAACAGATCAATATAACGAAGTATTATCTGAACAAAGAGCGTTAAAAGCACACAAATATTTAGTTGATGCCGGAATTGATCCTGACCGAATTGACAATGCTTGGTTTGGAGAAAAATCACCAGCAGTATCCAACACAAATCCTGACGGATCAGACAACGCAGCTAACAGACAATTGAACCGCCGAGTAGAAATTAAAGTAGAGATACCTGAATTGGCAGACTTATATTTATCTTTGTAGTTTACACAGATAAATAAGCTGAATGAATCTTAACCTAACTAAGCCAATCGTATTCTTCGATTTAGAAGCTACAGGATTGAATATTTCTAAAGATAAAATCATAGAAATTGCAATTATTAAAATAAATCCTGACCAGTCAGAAAGTACCTTTGTTGAAAAAATCAACCCCGGTTTTCCAATTCCTGCAGAATCCACTGAAATACATGGAATAACAGACGAGGATGTAAAAGACTGCGAACAATTTGCCGCTTTTGCACAACCCATTATTGATTTTATTGGCGAAGCTGATTTAGCCGGATACAATTCTAATCGATTTGATATTCCTTTTTTATTAGAAGAGTTGCTCAATGCAGGTTTGGAATTAGATATGGAAAATAGACGATTCATAGATGTGCAAACTGTTTTTCATAAAATGGAGCAACGAACCTTAGTTGCTGCTTACAAATTTTACTGTGATAAAGACATTGTAAATGCTCATAGCGCCGAAGCTGATACTCGTGCTACCTATGAAGTTTTAAAAGCGCAAATTGATCGTTATCCTGAAATTGAAAACGATATGGATTTCTTATTTGAGTTTACTCAAACTGGGAAAAATAGAAAAATTGATTTTGTAGGACGCCTTGCACTAAATGATGATGGTGTAGTCATGTACAACTTTGGTAAACATAGCGGCAAAACTATTCAAGAAGTTTACGAAAAAGAACCTGGATATCACCGTTGGATACTTGACAATGACTTCCCTCGTATTACAAAAAGCATTTTGAAAAAAACAGTTGACGAATTAATTCAAAAAGACCGTGCTAAACGTGCCGCTTTAAAAGAGGCAAAAGCAAATGAAATGTCTAACAAATTAGATCAACTAAAAAATAAATTTAGCTAAATACCACCATGAAGATAATTTGCATTGGACGTAATTATAGCGATCATGCCAAGGAAATGAATTCACCAATTCCTGAGGAACCTCTTTTCTTTTTAAAACCAGACACAGCTTTATTTCGCGATAAGAATTTCTATTATCCTGAATTTACTTCAGATCTACACCATGAAATAGAACTGGTTGTTAAAATAGCCAAGGTAGGAAAACACATTTCTGTTGATAATGCTCCAAAATATTACAACGAAATAGGTTTAGGCATTGACTTTACTGCAAGAGACATTCAAAAACAATGTAAAGCTAAAGGATTACCTTGGGAAAAGGCCAAAGCCTTTGATAATAGTGCAGTAATTTCACAGCAATTTATTAAGAAAGAGGACTTAGATTTGTCTAACATAAGTTTTAGTCTTGAGAAAAACAATACAACCGTGCAATCTGGAAATTCCGTAGATATGTTATTCCATATTAATCAACTAATTAGCCACGTTTCCAAATACATTACACTTAAAACAGGCGACCTCATTTATACAGGAACACCTCAAGGAGTTGGACCGGTTGAAATTGGAGATCAACTAACTGGATACTTGGACGAGAAGGCCATGTTTACCGTTAACATTAAATAAAAATTTTCAAGTATTAATAGGCTTGAAGCCTCCATAAACCCTTGATATTAGACAAATAAACTAGGATAATAAAAAAATTTACCTATTTTTGCTCCGTTGTGAAGCAATTCAAACATTATATCAATTGTTAATTTTAAAAAATCAGATTATGAAAAAGACTTTTCTTAATTTAAGAAAAATGGGATTCGTTCTTGTTGCTGCAAGTGGAATGCTTGCATTTAGTTGTGGTGGCGAAGAGGCTGCTGAAGATGCAACTGACGCAATCGAAAACCTAGGAGATCAATTAAACGACGCATTAGATGATGCTGCTGATGCTGCATGTGATGCTGCTGACGGATGTGACGGTGCTGAAGGATGCGACGGTGCTGAAGGATGTGACGGTGCAGAAGCTGACACTACTGAAATGGCATGTGACGGTTCTTGCGACGGTGCAGGATGCGAAGGTGGTGAAGATCACGCTTGCGATCACGGAGAGTAATCTTCAAAAAAATATTAAAACCGTCCAGACAATATTGTTTGGACGGTTTTTTTGTGCGTAAATTTTTCTAAAATCAGCATAGCGTTTACTTTCCTTTTAAGTAACTTTACAAGACACATCTATGGAAGAATCTAAACGCATTCGAAAAAAAAGTATTCCTAGCGCTTTTCAAAATATTGAAAATTGGGAAACTAATCGAAGAACTTTTTTAAGAGGAGCCCTTATAGCTGGAGCCCTCACACAAATTACCGTATTCACATCTTGCTCTAAGCAATTGCGCGAAGCAAATGACATCTTGACTGCGGAACAATCGACAATTCTTTATGATGTTTTAAACATCTTTTTTCCTGACGACGGAAATGGACCAAGTATTGAAGACATAAATGCCTTTGGGTATATTATGTGGGTATTACAAGATACTCTCAACCGAAAAACATCAGAAAACGAATACATTATTGAAGGGATTGATTGGGCAAATGAAACCGCCGAAGAAATCTATTTTATGCCGTTTGTAGAACTTGATCAGGAACAAAAAGAAGCCTTAGTTGGTAAATTCACAGAGCTAAATTGGGGTAAAAACTGGTCCTCTGTATTGATTACTTTAATCTGCGAAGCAGTAGTGCTTGATCCTATTTACGGAGGAAACACTAATGAGGTTGGATGGGAATGGTTAAATCATACTCCAGGTTTCCCAAGACCAACTCAAGAACTTCGCTATGAGCGAATTATGGAAAAACAAATGAAGATAGTTACTGGTGAATAGTATTTAGTATTTAGTATTTAGTATTTAGTAGAAAATTAAACATTGATAATTACCCATTGAACATTGATAATTGAACATTGATAATTGATAATTGATAATTGATAATTGATAATTGAACATAGAAAAACCGCCTAAAATTTAATGACTGAAACTAGATACGATATTTGCATAGTGGGAAGTGGCGCAGGTGCTGGCCCGATAATCTATGAACTTTCAAAGGCAGGTTATAAAGTACTAGTGCTTGAAAAAGGACCATGGTTAAAAACAGCCGATTTTACAAAGGACGAAATGACGGTAACTCGCCGAGATGCCTATCGGCCTAATCTAAAAGATGAGCGTCATGTAATTGATCGCCCTCGATCTAATGGTAATTGGTCTGCTAAGTCAACCTATGAATCTGGTAATTTATGGAATGGAAACTGTGTGGGTGGTTCATCTAATTTTATGAGTGCATATTTTCACCGTTTAAAACCTAAGGACTTTCGATTAAAAACGGAATACGGGGAAATTGAAGGAGCAAACATTGTAGATTGGCCAATTAATTATGACGATCTAGAGCCCTATTATACAAAAGTTGAACAAGTCATTGGTGTTTCTGGTAAGGTCGTGCCGCATAAACATGCAGAACCTCGTTCTACGCCAGACTATCCTTTTCCGCCACTAAATACGAACCCTATTGCAGATTGGTTTGTTGAAGGCGGAAAAAAAGAAGGCTATAACATTGTACCTGCAGCACGTGGGATCATTTCTCAACCAATGGGAAAAAGAGGAGCTTGCTACCATTCAAACTATTGCGGAAGTTTTGGTTGTTCATCCGACGGAAAAGGAAGCTCAAGAGCCGCATTAATAAATACAGCATTGGAAACAGGCAATTGCGAAATTAGACCTGATTCGAAAGTTTACCTTTTAGAAACAGATGATAATAAAGTAATTACTAAAGCCTGGTATTACGACAAAGATGAAAAAAAACAAAGTGTTACA
>CAKZPK010000532.1 GCA_937139035.1 uncultured Crocinitomix sp.
AAACTTACTAATTCTGGTATTGAGACTCCAAAAATAGAGGCAATTTCCTCTAAACGTGAATGAGAAAGATCTGTTTGACCTCGCTCTATTTTGCCATAAGCATTGGTTGAAATATTTAGTAATTCTGACATATTTTCTTGTGTGAGGTTCTTTAAACTACGTAAAGTACGTATTTTACTTCCTAGTGTCATAATAAAATTGGGGTTGAAATGATTTTTAATTAAAATAAAACCAAATAACCCTGCAAGTTACTAAATGTTTGCGAAAGTCAAAAGTAACACACCCTATTCTGTCTACCTAAACCTCAACCGTTTAAAACCAGAACAGCACCGTACTTTACGCACGGTGCTGTCTCCTATTTTATTTGAAAAAAAATTAATCTTCTTTCACTTCTTCGAAATCTACATCTTCTGCTCCAACATCATCCGTTTCATCTCCTCCTTGAGCTCCTGCTCCAGCATCAGCTGTTGCATCTCCAGCACCTTCTTGCGCATACATATCTTGTGACGCCGCTTGGAATACTGTGTTCAATTTCTCCATTGAAGTATCAATTGCTGCAAAATCTTTTGCTGCATGTGCAGCCTTCAATTCAACTAAGGCAGCATCAATTGCTTCTTTCTTATCAGCAGGAATTTTCTCACCGTACTCACTCAATTGTTTTTCTGTTTGGAAAATCAATGAATCAGCCGCGTTAATTTTATCCGCTTCTTCTTTTCTTTTGTTATCTGCATCAGCATTCGCTTCAGCATCAGCTTTCATTCTTGCAATTTCGTCCTCAGAAAGTCCAGATGAAGCTTCAATCTTAATTGACTGCTCTTTTCCTGTTGCACTATCTTTTGCCGAAATGTTCATAATACCATTCGCATCAATATCAAAAGTTACCTCAATTTTAGGAACTCCTCTTGGTGCTGGTGGAATATCAGACAATTGGAATCTTCCTAATGTCTTATTATCATTTGCCATTGGACGCTCACCTTGTAAGACATGAATGTCTACTGCCGGTTGATTGTCTGAAGCTGTAGAGAAAGTCTCTGACTTCTTAGTTGGAATAGTTGTGTTTGACTCAATCAAACGAGTCATTACACCACCCATTGTTTCAATCCCTAAAGATAAAGGTGTTACATCTAATAAAAGTACATCTTTAACCTCTCCAGTTAAAACTCCACCTTGAATTGCTGCTCCTAAAGCTACAACCTCATCTGGATTTACTCCTTTTGATGGATCTTTACCGAAAAATTTCTTTACAGCTTCTTGGATAGCAGGAATACGAGTTGATCCTCCTACTAAAATTACTTCGTCAATATCACTTGTAGATAAACCTGCACTTTCCAACGCTGTTCTACAAGGCTCAATTGTTCTTTTCACTAAATCGTCAATCAATTGCTCAAAAGCTGCTCTAGTTAATGTTCTAACCAAGTGTTTTGGAATTCCATCAACAGGCATTATATAAGGCAAGTTAATTTCAGAAGAAGTAGTTGAAGACAATTCAATTTTTGCTTTTTCTGCAGCCTCTTTTAATCTTTGCAAGGCCATTGGATCTTTACGCAAGTCAATTCCTTCATCTTTCTTAAACTCTTCAGCCAACCAGTTGATAATTTTATCATCAACATCATCTCCACCTAAATGCGTATCTCCATCTGTAGACAATACCTCAAATACACCATCTCCTAATTCTAATACAGAAACATCATGCGTTCCTCCACCGAAATCAAAAACAATGATTTTTTGATCATCCATTTTCTTATCTAATCCATAAGCCAAAGCTGCTGCTGTTGGCTCATTGATGATTCTTTTCACAGTTAAACCTGCAACCTCACCAGCTTCTTTTGTAGCTTGTCTTTGTGCATCATTGAAATAAGCCGGAACTGTAATTACAGCCTCACTCACTTCTTGCCCTAAATAATCTTCTGCTGTTTTCTTCATTTTTTGAAGAATCATAGCTGAAATTTCTTGCGGCGTATATAATCTATCGTCAATTTTTACACGAGGGGTATTATTATCACCTTTTACAACGTTATATGGTACACGTTCAATTTCTCTTGATACGTTATCAAATGAAGTTCCCATAAAACGCTTAATCGAATAAATCGTTTTTTCAGGGTTAGTAATAGCCTGTCTTTTTGCAGGGTCTCCTACTTTTCTTTCTCCGCCTTCAACAAATGCAACTACGGATGGAGTTGTTCTTCTTCCCTCTGCGTTTGTGATTACAACGGGCTCATTCCCTTCCATAACAGAAACACAAGAGTTTGTTGTACCAAGGTCAATTCCTATTATTTTACTCATATTATATATTTATTTTATATTCTAAATTAAACTCAAACTCATATAGTCAATCTTTATGCCACCCCATAAATGTGTCATTCCAATCTCCATTTTGTCAGATTGAGGATTAAGCAGGAAACAATTTGTGACATAAAGGCAGTTTTTTATGTCATAAAATGAAATCACGAAATGTTGACAAAAAAAGAAATCGGTTAATAAAAAAGATTTTGAAAGAATATATTCCTGTTTTTATCGGCTATATTTGTGTTTGAATTAAACTAAAACGACGAAACATTATGAACTTCATTATCTCAAGTTCTACACTATTAAAAAACTTACAGCGAATTAGCGGTGTTTTAAATAGCAGTAATTCTTTGCCTATTCTTGACAATTTTCTATTTGAATTGGAAAATGGAGCTTTAACAATTTCTGCTTCAGACCTGGAAAACACAATGAAAACCGTTGTTAACCCTGATGAATCAAGAGAGGATGGTAGAATTGCTATTCCTGCAAAGCTTTTATTAGATACTTTGAAAAACTTTTCAGATCAACCTTTATCATTTACTATTGATGCTGGTACATTTGGAATTGAGATTTCTTCAGACTACGGTAAATATAAATTAGTTGGACAAAACGCTGATGATTTTCCAAAATCTCCAGAGTTAGAAAACTCTGAGGCAATTGAGTTAAGCGGAGAAATTATTGCAAGCGCAATTGATAAAACGTTATTTGCAACTGGTAATGATGATTTAAGACCAGTAATGAGTGGTGTATTTTGTCAATTCTCTGCAGAGAAATTGATTTTTGTTGCTACTGATGCTCATAAATTAGTAAGATATGGTAGAAGTGATTCAAACGCTTCTAAACCATCTGATTTTATTTTGCCAAAAAAACCTTTGAACTTATTAAAGCAAAATTTATCTGGTGCTGAACAGGTTTCTATAATTTATAATGAAACTACAGTACGTTTCAGTTTTGACACGATTGAATTAACTTGCCGATTGATTGACGGAAAATACCCGAACTATGAGGCAGTTATTCCAGTTGAGAATCCAAATGTTTTAACGGTTGATCGTCTTTCGTTTTTAAATTCAATAAAAAGGGTTTCTATTTTCTCTAACAAAACAACTCACCAGGTAAAACTAAAAGTTGCAGGAAGCGAATTAGCACTTTCGGCAGAAGATCTTGATTTTTCTAATGAAGCAAAGGAGCGTTTAACGTGTAATTATAATGGTGATGACATGGAAATCGGATTTAACTCCAAATTTTTATTGGAAATGCTAAACCACATTAGTACACAAGAGGTTATTTTAGAAATGAGCGAACCAAATAAAGCAGGTATATTATTGCCGAGCAGTAACGACAACGAAAATGAAGACATTTTGATGTTGGTGATGCCAGTAATGATTCGATAATAATAAATGAACATTCAAAAAAAATCTCTGGTCATTTGGTTAGAGATTTTTTTTGCTCAAAACTTTAACAAACCAACGCAGAACCATTACCACTATTGGGATTAAGACTTAGGTACAATAATTGCAATACTCGTGGTACCAATACCTTTTAAAATATGCGTCTAAGAACTTTCCTAGGATTATTAATTCTAGCGTCCTCTTTACAGGGCTGCTTTATTGCTGATGAATTATTTGAAGAAGAAGAAGAAAAAGTTTCCAATCAATTAGATTTACAATCCAAGGCGGAAGAAAACGTCTCAAAAGAAATACAATCTGAAATTGGTGATGATGAATATACTCCTTATGGCTTTAGTCAATTAAAAGTTATAAAACCTTTAGAGCTAGTTAAACTAGAGGAAATGGAATTGCAATTGCGTTTGCATCCTAAGGACAGTACTTTGATGGACTCAATTCAAAACCAAAAAGATTTCATTAGAGAAAATAAAATTGAGCGCACGGCTGAAATGAGTCATTTTTTCACACTCATTACGGATACAACCAACATTAATATTCTTGAAGCAAAATACACACTTAATGACACATTAGGCGTAATAAAAATGGATCCTGAAATTGTATTATCGGTTCCAAAAAAGTATCAATTAATGATTGACTACTATTTTAATGAATACACGATAATAATTGCCCGGTCGTATACTGAGGGCAAACAATTGAGTAAAAGTTTTTACCGCTTTTTTAAAGATCAATTAGAAACTTATAAGAGGGTTGATCAAAAGTCTGCATTTCTAAAACATACGCTTGACATTTGTACTATGGTAAAATTCAAGGGTAATTTTGATCAGGAGTATATTGTACAAAGTGTCTTGCAAAAATTCATCAAAAAAGAAAGAAAAGACATTCAAAACTATGCCCCTTTAAAGTATTCTACTTTGTACGAAACAAAAAACAATGATGACGATAGTATTGTGGGCTACTACTTTTTTCATAAATTTATAGGAAATTACGCCGAGCAAAAGGATACCAATGTTGTACTAGTTGAATTCTCTCCCTATTACCAGGTAGAACAAATTTTTCAATTAGACGGTACTTTTGAAAGCTATACCAACCAAACAAAATGACCACACTATTCCTATTAATCCAACTCAGTTTTTTTTCAACCGGAATTCCGACAGATATAGATTCATCAGCCGATCAAGTTAAAGCAGAAAGCGCTGTAGTAAATTGGGCTAATGCCTCGTTCATTAGCCACTCTGATTATAAATTTGAGCATTTTAAGGCATTTTACACAGATGATTACTTCATACAAACCATGCGTATTGAAATGTATGAAGAAAAAATTGAGAGCCTTAAACAAAAAAAAGCAAACGGAACCTACAGCGGTACTGAAGAGAATTATAACGCTGATTTAAATAAATTAAGTGGCGCCGTGGAAAAAGCAAAAGCCACCATAAACACCATTGATCGTGTTACTCATTATCAAACTCACTTTTGGACAAATATTCAAACTAAAGACGGAATCACTGTATATTACGAGCTAAACATTAAGCTTAATAACGATTATCAAGTTATTGAGGCGTTAGAAAATAGTTCTATCGGTAAAAAAAATAGTGATTCAAAAATTGCTTACAAATCAGGAAATAGCCAAGTTACTGTTGTTGAAAAATAATAGACCTTAGAAATTCATTATATAAGCCCCATTTGCTTTTAAATCGTGCAAATTTTCTTGTTGAATTTTGTCTTTAATAAAATTTCTTAATCGGTAAGAGACACCTTGCCCTATTACTATCGAAACCTCCCTATTAGCAAAGTCATCCACCACTCTATTGTCTATAAAAGCTATATTCTCTAACAAAACCACATCTGTTTTTGGCAGTTGATTATGCACCGTTGAGTCCATCCTAAATAGTGTTTTACTTTGAAAAGAAAACAGGCGTTTATTAGAATCTATTGGAATTTCTCTATAAGCTTCTTCATTACCTGAGCGGTAAAACCAATTATGCTTGACATGAAACAACAGTTTGTCGTCATCTTCAATTAACTTTTCATCCGCAATAAAAACATTTTTGCCGCCGTAAAACAAATCAACGGCAGTTGCTTTATTCACATTATATATTACAAGTTGATTGCTTGAGTTGATATAATTTTTCTCAGCAATATTAAAAACAAGTAATAACACAATTAAACTTAGGCTAGTTAGGAACCATTTAGATTTTCGGTTAATAAAAGCCACAGCTCCCATAATAATTATGACATAGAGCCAAAAGACCTCAAACCAATGAATGGATACGCCCCAATAAATTGAATAAGGCAACTCCTCTACCCATTTCACTCCTTTATTCAAAACAGTAAGTAATCCATCTAATAACCAAAAACAGACATACCCCAAGCCCGGAATCCAGAAAAAAGCAAAATAAACCATGCCCATTATTAAAATGGCAAAAGCCAAAGGAATCACGATTAAATTAGATATCATAAAGAAATTAGGGAACTGGTGAAAATAGTATAACCCTAGCGGAAAAGTAGCCAATTGAGCGGCTATTGAAACGCTGCTAATTTGCCACACTTTATCAAGCAAATAATACTTGGTATAAATGAGGTTATAAATTTTAGGTTGCAAAAACACAATTCCGAGCACGGCCAAATAACTCAACTGGAAACCAACTTGAAATATAATAAGTGGTTCTATCAAAATAAGTATGAATGCAGATACCATTATAGATTGATAAACCGAATTCTCTCGCTCCAACTCTTTTCCAACAATTACAAATGAAAACATTACCGCTGCACGTAATACCGAAGATGACATTCCTGTTATTAGCGCATAAAACCAAATACACAAAACAACCAACAACACAAATAACAACCTCCCTTTAGGCAGTCTTTTTATGGGTTTCAATAAAAAAGAAAACAAAAGCATTACAATACCCACATGTAAACCTGAAACGGCTAAAACATGCATGGCACCCGCACTTGAAAAAGTACGCAATGTTTCTCTATCTAAACTTGATTTTTCTCCTAAAATAAGTGCTCGAGCAACCATTAAGTTGTTTTCTCCCATTCCAGACTTTTCTAAAACTCCCCCCAAATATTCCCTAAGATTATAAATCCAAGTAAAAAAGGCATTGCCCGAATAATGAATTTGCTCCCAATCACTATCTCTTACATATGATTGATGTGTAACGTTATGAATTCGCAAATATCTTGAGTAATCGAATTCTTTAGGGTTTCCATTAGGAACAACATCTACAAAATTGCCTTTTAAATAGAGAATATCCCCATATTTCAATCCCAACGATCTTTCCGATTTCTCAATATAAATCAATGACTTACCTATAGTCGTTTGCCCATTTACTGCTGATACATTTACAAAACATTTAACGGAATTAACCTTAACCTCTGGCACTTCTAATACCTCTACCTGAAAAACATCATTTTGATCTGTTATAGCATTCGCAAAATAATTACTGTGCCATTTATTGGTATGAACACCGGCAAGAAAAATGCCCAGTACAAAAAAGAGAATTGTGCTTATCGCTCCAAAAGCCGCACGTTGAAAAAATTGTTTTGAAACAATAGGTAAAGTTAAAACGACTAGTAAGAGCAATAATAACAATGCCCATTTTATCGAGAAAACTATTGGACAATAAAATGCTAATAT
>CAKZPK010000533.1 GCA_937139035.1 uncultured Crocinitomix sp.
ATCCACACTCACTGCAGGCGCAAGTATTATCATCCTTTGCTGGCGCGGGCACCAACTCCGTATTTGGTACTTGGGCTTGCATTTTATGTAAGATTCCAGCTTCTGTTGCTACAATATATTTTTCTGTTGGATGTTCCTTTACATAATTAATCATGCCAGCAGTAGAACCAACATAAATTGCGGTTTTTAAAATATGCTCTTCTGACTCTGGATGTGCAATGATTTTAAAATCAGGATGTTTTCTTGATAGTTCAAGTAATTTTTCAATTGAAAAAGCCTCGTGTACAATACAAGCACCATCCCATAATAACATATCTCTGCCAGTTTGAGACATAATATATTTACCCAAATTTTTATCTGGAGCAAAAATAATTGGCTTATCTAACGGAACAGAGTTTACAATCTTTAATGCGTTGGATGAAGTGCAAACAAGACCACTCAATGCTTTTACTTCTGCAGAACAATTAACATATGTAATCACTGTATGATCTGGATGCTCACTTACAAAGCGACCAAACTTGTCAGGCGGACAAGATGATGCTAAGGAACAACCTGCCTCCAAATCTGGAACAATTACTTTTTTAGTGGGATTCAAAATTTTAGCTGTTTCCCCCATAAAGTGAACACCTGCAAATAGTATAATGTCTGCATTAATTTGTGCAGCCTTTTGAGATAAGCTCAAACTATCACCAACAAAATCGGCAAGATCTTGAATAGCTGGTTCTTGATAATAATGCGCCAAAATCACAGCATTTTTTTCCCTTTTTAAGGCAAGAATTTTTTCGACTAGGTTCTTCATACAGTATCATTTTTCTATTCGAATTCGAGCATCAACAGATATTACATTTTCAATATCAGCCAAAAGAGGATTAATATCCATTTCGACAATTTCAGGCGCTACTTCAACCAAAGCAGATATATTGAGGATAATTTGAATGAATTTTTCCTGATTTAATGGATCTCTGCCTCTAACCCCTTCGAAAAGTTTATACCCCTTCAAACTTTTTACCATTACCTCCGCTTCATTTCTTGACACTGGAGAAAGTGCGGCAGATACATCATTTAAAATCTCAATAAATACACCACCTATTCCACATAATACGGCATGCCCAAACCCAACCTCTTTTTTTACACCTACAAAAAGTTCAACTCCATTGTGCATGCTTTGCATCAAAATACTTGTTGCCCCATCAATCTTCATCAAGTTATCAAATGCCATCACCGCATCTTTTTCGCTTAACACATTCAATATAACACCACCAACATCAGACTTGTGCACAGGTCCAATTACCTTCATTGCAATTGGGAAACTAAAGTTCGCTAAAGTCTCAAGAAGCTCCTCTTTTGTGCACACCCTTGCTTCATTTGCGCGAGCAATATTCGCTGCATCTAACAATTTTGAAACAAGACTTGGAGGTAAAAAACCATTCTCGGCTTCATCCACAACTTTACGAATCGCATTTGTATCAATTTTCGGAAGTACATAATTGTTTTTGAATGGTTGAGGCGTATGATAAACCTCCGACAAGGCTCTACCTAAAACCACTTCATCAGGAAAATTCACATTCCCCCTTGCTAAAAAGGCTTTAACCTCTTTTTGAGCATTAATCAATGAAGGTAAAACGGGGTAAATCGGCTTGGAACAAATATCCAATTTAACGCTCAATACATTATAAACATTTTCAACATCAAACAACCCAGGACTGCCAAAAACAACAATCATGGCATCAATATGATCAAATTTATGCTCACAATAATCTATGATAATTCCTAATTGCTCTGCTGTACCAGTAGCTAAAAAATCAATTGGATTACTAACAGATGATCCTAAATAAAGGTAATCCATCAATTTCTTTGCATTTTCACCTTGAATAGGTGGCACACTCAATCCTCTTGCACTCAACACATCTGCCAACATAACAGCTGATCCACCAGCATGTGTGATAATTGCAATATTACTTCCTTCTAATGATTTATAATTAAAAATTGATGCTACACTAATCAGTTCTTCTCTACTACTACAATAAACAATTCCAGCTTTGTCAAAAAGCGCCCTCACCATCATATCTGAACTTGCTAAAGCTCCAGTATGAGAAGCCGCCGCACGACTTCCTGCATCTGTACTACCAGATTTAATTGCAGCTATTTTTGCTCCTTTGTGAATTAAAGAAGCTGCATGTTTTAGTAACTTCTGTGGATTTTTGATGGACTCTAGATATAAGAGCTTTATTTTTGAGTCATTTTCTGGATCAAAATGATCATCCATGTATTCCAAAACATCCTCAACCGATATTTGAGCTGCATTTCCAACAGAATAAATACTATTAAACTTTAGTCCCAACGGAATACCTGCTTCCATAATAAAGACAGCAGTCGCTCCTGATCCTGAAATAAGGTCACAACCTTTTTTATCCAGTTTTGGAATAGGAGAAGTAAAAATCCCATTGTAGTTTTTATTCAAAACACCTATGCAGTTAGGTCCTATTAAACAGGCTCCTGCTCGATTAATAACCTCTGCTATTTTCGATTCAAGTATTGCTCCATCCTCTCCAGCTTCACCAAACCCTGCTGATAAAATAATAAAGGCCTTTGTCCCATTATTATCTACTAATTTTTCAATAATACCCAAGCAATGTTTTGCAGGTACAACTAGTATTGCCAAATTGACTTGTGGCAATTCATCAACTGTTTGAACACAATCTAACCCCTGCACTTGTCTTTCATGCGGATTAACAACAAATAGTTCTCCGGCAAAATCACCCTCACTTATATTCTTTATTATTTTACCCCCCGGTTTTTTAATATCATTGGAACCTCCAATTACAACAATACTATCAGGGCTTACGAGCTGCTTATTTAGCATTCAAAATTATTTTTCGTCTAAATTATAGGGATTTATGTGCTCAATAAATGATACACATCATACCATTTACCCCAATTAATTCAAGAAACAGCACTGTTTCTACATGATTCACATCATTTTCTTGGCAGCTCAGTAAATGTAATTTTGTCCAAATATTTCAACTGTGAAAAAGAGGAACGGAAACATTTTAGTTTTGTCAATTTTAGTCAGCCTTTTTACAATCTATAATCTTACACTGTATTTAAGCTCGACAAAAGGAAGCACGGCTCCACTTATGTCACAAAAAGCAATTGAAGGTGAAATTATTTGGCAGGAAAACAATTGCACGGCTTGTCATCAACTTTATGGTTTAGGGGGATATTTAGGACCTGATTTGACTAATATTATTTCCGATCCTAGAAAAGGTCCTGAGTATGCAAAAGCATTTTTTAATAGCGGTGTAAAATCCATGCCGCTTTTTAACTTCTCTGATGATGAAAAAGAATCGCTTGTTCAATTTCTTGAACACGTTGATAGAACAGGATATTATCCAAACCGTAATGCTCAATTTGGCGCCGACGGATGGGTTACAATCGAATATAAATAAACTATGAGACGTCATTTTCCATTATTTTTTATTGCGCTTGGTTTAATCGCACTTTTAATTGGAGGCCTAATTGGAGTCTTGATTTCCATTACCTATTTAGATCCAACATTCTTAAAAGAATTTATTCCCTTTAACCAGTTGCGCCCCATGCACACCACAACCGTAGTTTCATGGATTGTACTTGCAGCAACAGGAGGTGTTTATCACTACATCTCTCAAGTGGAGCAATTCAAATTATATTCAAGCAAATTAGGTGTGTTGCACTTTGTTTTATTTGCACTAACTGGCGCAGCTATTTACATCTCCTTATTATCTGGAAACATGGGAGGGCGAGAATACCTAGAATATCTTCCTATTTTAACTGTTCCCATTCTATTTGGTTGGCTTTTATTCGGATTCAATTATTTCAGGACTCTTTTCGGAAAAATTAAAAATCGACCGGTGTACTTTTGGATGTGGGGTACAGGAATCGTATTTATGATTTACCATTTATCAGAGTCTCATTTTTGGATCTTTTCAGATATAAGAAATGACTTTATTAAAGACATGGGCATTCAGTGGAAGTCATACGGATCGTTTGTAGGAAGTTGGAATATGTTGATTTATGGAACTGCCATCTATTTAATGTCCAAAATTAAAAAGGATGATAATATTGGTCGTGGAAAAGTTGCTTTTTTCTTTTACTTTTTAGGATTAACTAACCTCATGTTTGGCTGGGCGCATCACACTTATATTTTGCCCAATGCACCGTGGATTCGTTATGTTGCATATGCAATTAGCATGTCTGAGTGGATTATTTTTATTCACATCATTTACAATTGGGCAAAGTCACTCTCAAAATCAACCAAAGCTGAAAACATATTAGCCTACCGGTTTTTAATGGCTAGTGAATTTTGGGTATTTGTCAACCTAGTACTTGCACTCATTATGTCCATTCCGGCATTTAATTATTACATGCATGGCACTCATATTACTGTAGCACATTCAATGGGCACAACAATTGGAATTAACACCAGTATTTTACTCGCCTCTATTACGTTCATAGTTCAAAAATTGAGCAAAGAAAACGCTACAACAAACAAAACCATAAAATATGGTTTTGTTCTATTTAATATTTCTTTAATGCTGTTTTGGTTAAGCTTGATAATTGGTGGAATATACAAGGCTATTTGGGTAGCTAATGCTGAAAACAACGCGTTTTCACAATTGCACGAGAGTTCAAGTTCTGTTTTCTTGATTTTTATAATTTCAGGAGGCCTATTGTTTACCAGTTTGTTATTGATAGGCTTACCATTATTAAAACGATTACACGCCTTCTATCTAGAGAAAACCCAATGGTAAATTCACATTAATTATGTGATTCTTCGGGCCGAGCAAGCTGTCTAAGTTTTTCCATATCTAAAATATGAATCTCTTTCCCGTCAATTTTGATAACACCTGTTTTATTGAACTCAGCCAAAGATCTAACAACGGTTTCATAAGTTGTTCCGGCTTTACTTGCCAAATCTTTTCGGGTAAGTGTATATGCCAACTTTACTGATTTATCACTCTCAAAACCAAAAGCTCTAGCATTGTCAAGCAAAGCCCTTGCAACTAAATTTTTAACTGGATAGTGTTTGATTTTTGCCTCAGATTTTCGTAATTCCTCAGCAAAAAACATCATTAAATGATAACTAAACAAAGCATTTGCTTTCGCCACAACGTCAAATACCTCAACAGATATAAAACTAACCTCTGTTTTTTCCAACGTAAATGCAGAAATTGGATACTTCCAGTTTCCACCAAAACCTCTATGTCCTAGAATATCACCGTCGTTTGCAAGGCGAATTAACCTGCTGCTATTATCGTATTGTTTATAGCTAATTTTCACCTTGCCCGATTCAATAATGAACAAACCTTGCGTTTCTTCCCCGGCTTCAAACACATACGAACCTTTCTCGTATTGTCTGGTTTCTTTATGAAAATTTATAAATTCTTTCCACTCATTTGAGCAGTACTTATCAATCAGAAATTTCATTCTTAATTCTACTTTTATTATCCTCCAATGGAGACCATGGAACGATTTTGCATTGATTTTATAAAGTCATTTTCAAAATCTACCGCTCCTCCACGCTCTTTCTTTTTATCAAAAATAGCATTTCTTATTAAAGGTTCAATAGACTTTTTTTCACGAAAAGCTTGCAGTAAATCTGTTTCTGTTTGAGAAAAAAGGCAATTCTTTATTTTTCCATCCGCAGTTAGCCTAATTCTATTACAAGAATCACAAAATGGATTGGTAACAGAACTAATAATTCCAAAAGTTCCTTTGAAATTTTCAATTTGATAACTTCTCGTTGTATCGTTTTTTTTATCCGCTATTTTTAGCACGCGGTTTTCTCCAAAACGCATAGCAGCTATCTGCAACATCTCTTTAAAAGACACCTTTTTATTCCAGTCCCATTTATTACCATCAAATGGCATAAACTCAATAAATCGAACATGTACAGGTTGATTTTTTGTCCACTGAATAAAGTCAGGAATTTCATGCTCATTTAAGTCACGAATGACGACTACGTTAATTTTAACATTAAATCCATGTTTAATTAGCAGTTCAATATTGGATTTTATTCGTTGAAAATAGTTTCTCCGTGAAATTTGATTGAATCGTTCTTCATCTAAAGAATCTAAACTTACATTTACGGCTTTAATTCCAGCCTCTTTGAATACATCAATAAACTTATCTACTAGCACAGCATTGGTGGTTAAACCTAACTCCACGGGCAACTTACCCAGTTCCAAAAGCAAATTCTTAACGTCCTTTTTAATCAAGGGCTCTCCGCCTGTTAACCGTATTTTTTTTATCCCCATGTCAACAAAGGTCTTTGCGATTGCAATTACCTCTTCACTTGACATAAATTCAGATTTATCCCTTAATTGAATCCCTTCTTCAGGCATGCAATAAAAGCATCTTAGGTTACACCTTTCGGTTAAAGAGATTCTAAGATAATCGTGCGTACGACCAAAACGGTCTACTATGGCAGGTTTAGAATTAATCATAAAATTGATTGAATTCTTCTTCTGTCAATAATTCTTGTGCCATTGGAAACAGTGTATTATCTTCTCTATAAATGTGCAAGCGTAATAATTCAGCTAATTCTTTTCCATTGTTATAAGCCAGGTCAAATGTTACCGCAATATCCTCTTTATCCTTCAGTCTCATTGCCAAACCAAGCAAGTTAAATGACAAGGTTGCTAACTGAATCATTTTAATATGGTCATCCTCCATCAAATCAATTGGTGTATGCGGATTTTCACCTGTACTGTGTTCTCCAGACTCTAATAGTTTTTTTTGCAGAATTGGAAAAAGACCCTTCTCCTCTTTTCTGTTATGAACCATTATATTTTCATCAAATGCCACAAAAAATTCGTTAAAGGCATCATTAATTTCTCGCGTAAAATAGAATCCACTTTCTTTAAATTCGATCAGTGCTTTTTCAAATGCATCACATTTTAATATTGCCCCTTTATGCTCATCACAAAGCTCTTTCAAATTATCATGTAAACCATCATAGTCTAAACCTATTGCTCTTTTCTCATCAAAAGCGTCAGGCGGATCCATTGGGGACAACTCCTCAATTTCTCCTTTTTCAGCATTCCGTATAATTGGATCCTCTTCTTTTAACTTCTTTTTAATTGCTTTTGCAGCCTCTTTTCCGTCTATCCGTTTACCTGATTTATCAATAACTTTCATTTTTCTATTTTTTACACACTTTAATTTATATGCTAAAAATCACAAAGTGTATCATTATTTTGTAAATATCGGGAGATAAGCCGTCACTATATATGATACAAATCAGATTTTATTAAGACTTTCTCCGATTTTGGAACAAAAAAAAAGTTGCTCCAGAATGAATCTGAAGCAACTCTATTAAAAATGAGGTAATAGAAATCTACTTTTGCTCAAATAAAGTAGGTTTGATTATGAACATTACGTATCCCCAATTGGCAACCTCTGTCATGTCGCCACCTTTTACAGCCTCCATTGTAGATGTTCCAATTAAATGAGAATAACCGATTTTACATTTAGCACCAGGTGCCAAATCAAAACCACCAAATAAATCAATTTCTGCCCCCATATAAGGACTCATTGCGCTTAAATTTCCTGTAGACACAAATTCTGGCACATCCAACACATCTGTATTGGCCATAAATGCATGCCCAGTTACACCTGCAGTAAATTTATCATGTTTGTAATCTAGTCTCAAATAAATATCGTTTAACCCCACATTTCCAATATGGTTTCCTACATAGAAATAATCCATGTACCCATTGAATTTGTGATTAGTACCAAAATATGGCGTAAAGGCATGGTTAGTTTGTGCGTAAGATGCATTTACATCCGTTTGACTATTTCCAGACAGCATTTCAAAACCAACACTTAGTTTTAACGGATCTGCTACTTTGTATGATAAATCCAAACATAAATTATAGGCAGAAACGTCTCTTGCTGGCCACGTATTTGTGCTTCCCAATTGGTAATACCCATTAAAACCTAAACCAAATTTGTTTTTCTTATAAACCAAACGTGTTCCTGCGGTTAAAGTATAATTGTCTTGGTAACGATCAATACCATCTGCGTTAACATAATTGACTTGTTGCCCTACACTCATTGCAAGTACGCTTGCACTAAACTCGCTATTAAACTTATAGTTTGCCCACAAATACTGTAAAGACTTGTAGCTACCACCAACATTGTAACTTGTTGTATTTAACTTTGGACTATTTTGGTTAAATGCTCCACCAATATCTAATTTTAATTTTTCTTTTCCGTATTTAAACAGTAATGCATCATGGCTTCGAGCTTGCTGCGCCCAACCTACATTACCTAAAATTCGTGAATCATCATAAACCAGTTCTTGTCGCCCAAATTTAAGTGCCCAATTATCGAAAATTTGAGCAGATCCCCAAGCTTCGTGAATCGAGACTCCAAAATCTTCATTTCCTACCAGTTGCTTTTGACTCCCCCAGGTACGAACATCTTGTAATGAAACGTAAAACTTAATGCGATCTTTTTGATACTTCACATTTAAACGTGTACGCTGATCCACAAAAAAGGCGTTATCCATGTCTGTGGTTGGTAATGTTTTAAACCCATGTCGATACTCTGCTCTCGGTCTTACCTCTGCTGTTACTTTCAACTGCGAATAGGCTGTACCCATTGTCATGGTGAAAATGGCTAGTGCCATCCCTTTTCTAATAATAGTATTCATATTATATAGTTTAAATATTAGCTATAAGCGTTGCTAATGGCGTTTATTTTTTATGCCATTAACAACACTGTAAAGTTTTAATTATTTTGATCTGAAAACTATGATCTACCTCATATTGACGGGTGTTTGAGCAATGTATAACACTGCCCAAATCCCCCTTTAATTATGGATTGTCAAATTCTCTTTTTGGTCCTTGATAATACCACCAGTTGAGAATTAAACAAATTAAATAATAGACTGCAAAACCATAAAGCGCGTACTCTGCATGGCCTGCTTTAACTTGTTGCCCAAATACCTTTGGTATAATAAAGGCTCCGTATGCCGCAATAGCCGCAGTCCAACCCAATACAGGTCCAGCTTTTTCTTTAGAAAAGATATAAGGGATACTTCTAAAGGTAGACCCATTACCAATACCCGTAGTTAAGAAAAGAACCATGAATGCAGCAAAGAACGGCCACCAATAATCTTCTGGTGTAGCAGAATCTCTTGCTTCAATAACAAAATAGGCAACAGCTAATGCTGCAATAATTTGGAATATGGTACTCCACATTGTGACTTTTGCACCACTATTAAATTTATCTGCCAAAATTCCTCCTACTGGTCGAATTAACGCTCCAAAAACTGGTCCCCAAAATGCCCAAAGCATAATGTTGGGTGCATTTGGATTTGCCCATTCAGGATCAAGCGGATTAGAGTAAACAAAAATATCTTGCGCTAATTTTGGAAACACCATTGAGTAACCAATAAAAGAACCAAATGTCATGGTATAGATTATGGTCATAATCCAATTGTGCTTGTCTCCAAGAATTGAAAATTGCTTTTTAAGATTTCCCTTAATTTCTTTTGGTGTAGCATGTTTCATTAATAAAACAGCCACAATAATTACTACTGGTAAAACAATCCACATGGATGCATTTTTCATTCCAAAATCTCCCCATGGAACACCAATTAGCATAAAAGCACCCAAGCCAGCTGCGATCAAACCTAAAACCAACATATAAAATGTTTTAGAAACACCTTGACTGGTAGATGGTAAACTGGGGGTTCCTGTAGAAACATTGTTCATCCCAAAGAAAGCTCCAAGTGTAGCAAGTGCAATTAAAGGCACCCATAACCAAGCAGCATTTTGGAAACCTTCAAAAGGCGCACCTTTTGCAGTTGCTATGGCACCAACAGTACCACCAAATAAAGCAACCTTAACAACAATTGGAATTAAGAATTGCATTGCTCCAACCCCTAAGTTTCCTAACCCAGCATTCATTCCCAAAGCATAACCTTGCATACGTTTAGGGAAAAAGAAACTAATATTACTCATAGAAGATGAGAAGTTACCTCCTCCAAATCCAGAGAGCAATGCCATTGCCGCAAATAACATATATGGCGAATTAATATCACTTAACGCAATCCCTGTTCCGATTGCCGGAATTAATAGCAAGGCCGTGGTAACGAAAACAACATTTCGTCCACCCCCAAGTGAAATTAAAAAGGAATTAGGCAAACGCAGTGTTGCGCCAGCAAGTCCTGCGATTGCAGGCAATGTATAATACAAGTTATTTACCTCAGCTAACGCTGCAATATAAGAGTCAGATCCAGGAACAAGTCCTTCTGTCATCCCAAAGGTAAATCCAAATTCTTTCATGTATTTCACCAACACTCCCCACATAATCCATACAGAGAATGCTAATAGCAAGGCTGGAATTGAGGCCCAAAGGTTTCGTGTAGCTATCTTTTTTCCGGTCGACTTCCAAAAGCCTTCATCTTCTACATCCCATTTTTCAATATTGGTTTTCATAATCCTTTAATTGGTTAAAAGTAAGGTAATTTGGATACTGAGTATCCCTTAAATAATCTATATACTAGTGCGCTTCGTCTGCAAAGGCTCCTTCAGGTTCTTTTAAGGCAAATAGACACCACAGAAAACTCACTGCTGCACCTGCGGCCAAAATAAAGAAGAACATTTTAGAATCAACCATTGTTAAAATAAAGAGATAAGTTACTGCACCTACGTTACCATAAGCACCAGCCATTCCAGCAATTCTTCCGGTCATCTCTTTTTTGATTGATGGAATCATAGCGAATGTAGCTCCCTCGGCTCCTTGCACAAACATTGACGCGAACATGGTAATAATAACAGAAACCACTAACCACCATGTTCCTGTGAACATTGGTACTAAAATTGGATCTCCGTCGGCATTAACTTGACCCGAATATTTACTAATTAAGCCCATTAGGAAAAAACCGAATGCAATACCAACCATATAAATTAGCATTGTTTTTTTACGGCTATTCATCTTATCTGATAAGTACCCTCCCAATGGACGAGCAATTAAATTAATTACAGCAAAAGATCCTGCTACTAAACCTGCCATTTGAGGCGTAATTTTAAATGTATTCTCAAAGAATAATGGCAACATAGAAACAACTGCAAGCTCTGCTCCAAAATTTGCGAAATAGGTCATATTTAATGCCCCAACACTACTAAAGTGAAATTTTTCTTCTTCAGGAATACCATTCTTTAATCGTGGTAAATTATAACGTAAAATTGCAATTGCTTTGTAGAAAAAGAATCCCGCCAAAACAGCCCAAATGAGATACATGGTATTCAATGAAAACATGTTTTCATCATGGATTACTTGTTTTTGTAGATTTCTGGCAAGCAAACCTAAGGCTGCATATAATGGAATTGTCCAGAATAAATATTGAACTAATCCGCCATAGGTTGATACAGGCATAATACTAGACGCCTTTTTCTTTTTATCTGTATTAGTTTCCTTTTTTTCTGTAGGAAAGTCTCTTACTTTGAAATAATAAAACACACCATATAATGCAGTTAAAATACTACTAATAGCCATGGCCCATCTCCAACCCATTTCTCCTTGAATGATCGTTAATCCAATAAATGGAATTAAACCAGCTGCAGCTGCAGAACCGAAGTTACCCCAACCTGCATAAAAGCCTTCCGCTCGTCCAATATGCTTTGCGGGAAACCAGTTAGCCGTCATCTTAATACCAATTACAAAACCTGCACCGATCGAACTTAATAACAATCGTGAAATAACTAATTGTGTAAATGAATCTCCGAAAGCAAACATGAGTCCTGGAATAATGGTTACAACCATTAAGCCCGAAAATATAACACGTGGACCATATTTATCCACCAATGCGCCAACAACTATCCTTGCCGGAATAGTCAACGCAACGTTACAAAGTAATAATGATTTAAAGTTTTTTCCGTTCAAAAAGTCAAAAGACTCAACCATGGCCGTTTTTAGCGGTGCCATATTGAACCATACAAAAAACGTAAGAAAAAATGCAATCCATGTATAATGCAAGACTCTTACTTTTTCTTGTGAAAAGTCAAACAATCTGAATTTTTCTGATTCCATAATAGTAGTTTCAATTATAGGTACAAAGTTACGGTTGGATAATCAGTTACTAAATGAGCCGAATTACATTGATATATGTTATAAATCATATTTTGATGATTCGCTTTTCGTAACTTTGTAAAAAATATTCTACAATGGATACAGTTATTTTAGTTTTACAGATTGGACTTGCAGTCCTCTTCCTATATTTTGGATCACTCAAAATGTTTATGCCTATAGACAAAATAGAAAAGCGAGTAACTTGGGCTAACGACTACGCCCCTTCACGCTTAAAGTTCTTTGGGCTTTTAGAAGTACTTGGAGCAATTGGAATTATTCTTCCTCATCAGTTAGATATTTTACCAATTCTCACACCTATAGCAGCTACAGGTTTAGCAAGGGTTATGGCAGGCGCAGCAATGGTCCATTTAAGGCGAGATGAGATAAAGATGATCTTGCTCAATATATTTATCATCTTTTTACTAGCTGGAATTGGATTTAACACCCTTTTAGAAATATTAGGCGTAAACCTCAACTAAAAGCTCTTATATAAGCGACTGATTTCGCTCATATTTTATAATATGTATTAGACTAATCTTTGCAAAAACAATAAAAAGATGCAAAGTAAAAACACCTTCACATACGATTCATTTCTTGAATACACAAAAGAACTATTAGCAGACAATAAAGCTACAGGAACAGATCATTCTCCTGCAAAAATTGAAGCTAGTAAAATCAATGCTCAACGATTTAAACGACTGAATAAAACGGCAAAAATAAATGCGGAGTTAAAACAAATCATTGAAGACAACCAACCTGAATGGGAATGGACAGTGATTGCCGAAGGATGGTGCGGAGACGCAGCGCAAATACTTCCCTATATCAATAAGATAGTCACACATTCTGAGTCAATATCGTTACAAATTATTTTAAGAGACGAAAATGAGCAAATCATGGATCGTTACTTAACAAACCAAGCAAGAGCAATTCCAATTTTAGTTTGCCACAACACTGTAACGAAAAAAGAAGTAGGTCATTGGGGGCCACGCCCTTCAAAAATCATTGACTGGATTGCTACTTATAAATCAGAAAACCCAAACTACACTCCAGAGCAATTCAAAAAGGATTTACACACGCTTTACACTATAAATAAAGGAGAAATCATTAATGAAGCTCTTTTAAACAGCATTAAAACTTGGATTAAAACTGACTAATCTGCTTCAAAATAATGATTTAAATCATTATTTAAATTTCTAACTCGGTGTACCTTTAGACTAAAATAATAGTATGAAAGTAGGGATGAATTTTGACGAAATGACTGTTGCGGAAATTGTGACCAACAACATCCGAACAGCCGATATATTCAAGAAAAATGGAATTGATTTTTGCTGCGGAGGCAACATTTTAGTTGAAGAAGTATGCAAGAAAAAATCAGTAGATTATACACAGCTTAAAGAAGAAATTGCAGCATTAGACGCTGCAGAAGTTACTCATAAATATGATTTGTGGGAGCTTGATTTCTTAACTGATTACATAATCAACACGCATCATTCGTATGTGACTGAAGCCAGTGCTTTAATTCTTGAATACTCAAATAAAGTAGCAAAAGTGCATGGTCATCATTATACTGAGGTGATAGAAATAAATAATGCATTTCATAAAATTGCAGAGGAATTAAGTAACCATATGTACAAGGAAGAAATGATTCTTTTTCCATACATCAAACAATTGGCACATTCTAAAAAAAGCGGTGAAAGTATTAACGCACCAGCATTTGGATCAATTCAAAACCCGATTAACATGATGGAATTGGAACATGATACTGCAGGAGACCTTATTAAGGAGATAAAATCTTTATCTAATAATTTTACTCCACCAGCAGAGGCGTGTAACACATTTAGAGCACTTTATGCTAAGCTGGAAGAATTTCAGAATGACCTTTTTACGCATATACACATTGAGAACAACATTTTGTTCCCAAAAGCAATTAAGCTGGAGAGTGAGCTATTTAACACTAAATAAATTGTGATGAAAGAACTTGAATTGAATACAGTAGAAAGCAGTGAAATGGTAGAGCAAACCTTTAAATTTTGGTTTACAGATCAAGATCATATTCGCTCCCCCTTCCCATCCTATATCCGCCCAGCACTTAAAACTGAGGCAACGGCAAAATTCTTTGATTGGGCAAATGGTATTAATCCAAAAGCCAAGGATGAATTAAACGACCAAATTATTGGTGAGAAATTTGAAGAACTAATTTTTGAAACTGCAAACGGTTTAGTAAAAACAGAGGATGAAAAAATTACTATTCTATATCCTTTCTTACCACGATTGGGCGACAAACTAAATGACAACGACAACTCAAACGATAGTCAAATTATAGACCGATTAATTATTAAAGAAGGAGATACTAGTTTTTTAAAAGTGAATTTAGAAAATAACGTAACGAAAGAAAAGTGGGAAACTAAATTTGAACTTCCGCTATAACCTTACCTTAAATTTAAATTAGATGATATCCCGCAGAAAACTTATTTCTGCGGGATATCGTTTTTATAATACCTGGTAAGAATAATCTTTCCCTCTTCGTCAAACTCTCGATATTCACCGTGGAGTTTATTCTTTTTATAAGTGCTTTCAGAAATTAGCAACCCCTCCTCATTAAACCGCTTCCATATCCCTTCTCGATTTCCGTTATGAAAACTGCCTTGCATTTGCACGGTTCCGTCCTCATAAAACCATAACCATAAGCCTTCATTCAACGAATTTTCAGTCCCTCCGGTTTGTTTTACTTGTCCATTTTCATAATACAACCCCTCTCCTTTTCTTTGTGAGAAATGAAAAACGGCCCAAAACACCACTAGCAGAGCCACTACTATTTTATGATAACTATTGTAACTATACATATTATAAAATGCATTTTTACACTCCCAGAATAGAAGTTCAACCTTGCATTCATCAAAGATCGTTCAAAACCAGTATTCGCAACTATGATTTAAATCATTATTCTGAATGACTTTCTAAACGTATCCACTTAAATATTCTACATATCTTTGATTATAATCATATAAACATGAAACGACAAATAGATCAAATTCCAAATTGTGCTGAATGCACAAACGACAGTAAAGTGTTTTGCTCTCTATCTTTAGAGGAAAAAGAGGTTTTGAGTGCAGGTAAAGGAAATAACTATTACAAAAAAGGCCAAGTCATTTTCTATGAGGGAAATCATTCAAATGGACTCTACTGTATTCATAATGGTAAAGTTAAATTGACTAAACTTGGTGAAGATGGAAAGGAACAAGTCATTCGGTTTGCCAAAACAGGGGACATTCTTGGTTATCGTTCTTCTTTAAGTAATGAACCATATAATGCAACAGCTAGCGCTATGGAAGACTCACATATTTGTCATCTTTCGCGTGAGAAATACATTGCATTGATGGCCGAAAACCCTAAATTATCTTGGAATACAATGCAAGTTTTGTCAAAAGATTTAAAAAATGCCGAGCAGCACTTAATTAACATTGCACAGAAAACTGTTAAAGAGCGAATTGCCGAAGCGTTGATCTTGATCTATGATACATTTGGCATTACAGATGATAACCAAAGCTTAAATGTATTGCTTTCACGTTCAGAAATAGCTGATATTGCTGGAACAACAACTGAAACGACTATTAGAACCTTAGCTGCATTGCACAAAGAAGAGCTAATTTTCTTAAAAGGAAAATCAATAAAAATACTTGATCTTAAAAGCCTTACCAGAGCAGCAGGGATTTATGAATAGATTTCATCTGCCTTATAAGTGAATGATTCAGATCATTTTATAACCGTAGACCTTCTTGTATTTTCGTAAACAACAAGAGAGGTAGGATATGAAGAATCAGAACTTAAAAGAAATTATAGACACATATTTTAAACATGCCAACTTAAAGCATGTAGAAATTGAAAAAGGAGAAACCTTGTTCAATGGAAAAGATGCGGTAAGCCATATTTACTTTTTGAAAGATGGTGAACTGAGCATAATTTTGAACAGTCAAACCGTATGGCAAGCATTTCATCATGAATTTATTGGCATCACCTCTTACTTCAATCATGAGTCCAAATACTCATCCACGGTTAAGGCCTATAAAAAATCGCAGTTAATACAAATTTCAACTGAAGATTTTAAGGCAGCTTTGGTTACTTACCCGGCGCTTAACACTTATTTGATGAAGCTTTTTAGCAATCGGATAAACCTAATTTATGAGCACACTAAAACTCACGCTTCTCTTACTCGAAAAAAAAGACTTTTAAAATTGATTTTGGACAAGGTTGAACCCAATCAAAACAACCGCTATAGTTTTCGGTATACCAGTAAAGAAATTTCAGAATTTATTGGAGCACCGCACAATTATGTCAAAACTATTCTAGCCAATTTACAAGACAAAAAGCTCATAAACTTCAACCAAGGTTTAATTGAAATAATTGACCTTAAAGGCCTAAGATTGGTTTCGGAATAAACACCAAAACCTATTCCTTAATTCCTTCTAAATCTAATAAGAAAGCATATTCCAATGCGACTTCTTTATATCGCTCAAATCTGCCAGAAGCACCTCCGTGCCCAACCTCCATATTACAACGCATCAACAATAAATTGTCATCCGTTTTAAGGTCACGCAATTTAGCAATCCATTTAGCTGGTTCCCAATATTGAACTTGACTATCCCAATAACCAGTAGTGATTAAAAGGTTAGGATAATCCTTTGCCTCAACATTGTCATACGGAGAATAAGACTTGATATAATCGTAGTATTCTTTAACTTTTGGGTTTCCCCACTCATCAAACTCACCAGTTGTCAAAGGAATTGTTTCATCCAACATAGTGTTTATAACATCCACAAAAGGAACTCCAGCAATAACACCATTCCACAATTGAGGTTCCATATTTGAAATTGCTCCCATTAAAAGACCTCCAGCACTTCCTCCTTGCGCATACAAATGCTCTGATGAAGTATAATTGTTATCAACTAAATATTTACCACAGTCAATAAAATCATAGAACGTATTTTTCTTTTTCAAAAGCTTCCCGTCTTCATACCATTGACGTCCCATTTCTTGTCCTCCACGAATGTGCGCAATTGCAAATGCAAAACCTCTATCTAGTAAGCTTAATCGAACAGAACTAAAAGAGGCATCCATAGAATAACCATAAGATCCATAAGCGTATAATAATAACGGGGCGTTTCCATCTTTTTTATATCCGTTTTTATAAACGATAGAAACTGGAATTTGAGTTCCATCTCTTCCCTCTGCAAAAATTCTCTCTGATGTATAGTTATTTGGATCAAACTTTCCTCCAAGCACTTCTTGTTGCTTCATCAATTCTTTTGACTGGTCTGACATATTATAATCATAAACCGAACTTGGTGTCGTCAATGAAGTATACCCAAATCTCAAAGTTTCTGTATCAAATTCTCGATTGCCATAAGTATAAGCAAGGTATGCAGGATCATTAAACTCAATATAATGTTCAGAATCATCCGCCCAATTCATTATTCTAATTTGTGTTAATCCAGCTTTTCGTTCTGAAATCACCAATTGGTTTTTAAAAATGTCAATTCCTTCTAATAAAACATCTTCACGGTGAGGAATAACCTCTTCCCAATTCTCTTTTCCAGTTTTATTAACTGGTGTTTTCATGAGACGGAAATTTTTAGCATCCAAATTGGTAGTAATGTAAAAATTGTCTTGATAATGATCCACACTATATTCTAAATTACGCTCACGCGGCTGAATCACTTTCCATTCTCCTGTTGGATTATTCGCATCCAAGAATCGGTATTCTGTTGAAACTGTTTGATAAGATTCAATCATTAAATAAGCTCTTGACTTTGTTTTATAAACAGAGCAAGAATACGTTTCATCCTTTTCTTCAAAAATCAATTTATCTTGATCAGAACTGGTTCCTAGAACGTGGCTATAAATTTGATTAGACCTAAGTGTAACAGGGTCATTTTTAGTATAAAAAATAGTTTTATTATCATTTGCCCAAGTAATTGAGCCAGATGTGTTTTCAATTTTATCCGTTAGTAATTCACCTGTCTCTAAGTTTTTTACATGAATGGTATATTGTCTTCTAGAAACCAAATCAGTACTATAAGCTAAGAGTTTATTATCCTCACTTACGGTAGAACCTCCAATAGCGAAATAACTTTGGTCTTTTCCTAATTCAGGACCATTTAACATGATCTCCTCTTCTCCTGTTTCACCGTCAACAATTTGCTTTCTACAATGCAGTCCGTAATCCTCCCCTTCTTCGTAACGACTGTAATAAGAATAGCCATTTTTAGTAACCGGAACGGATTCATCATCCTGTTTAATTCTTCCAACAATCTCGTCATACAACTCTCCCTGCAAAGGTTCAGTTGGTTTCATTACCTCCTCTAAATAACTGTTTTCAGCATTTAAATAGTCCAACACTTTTTGCGTTTTTTCGCTTGGATTTTCAGCCTCTTTTTCTTCGTCAGACAGACGCATCCAAAAGTAATTATCGATTATTGTATCACCATGAGTGATTATTAATTCTTCTTGTTTCTCAGCAATAGGTGGGGTTGGCATATTGTTAGTTAAATCTTCTGTTTCTGAATTTGAACCACAAGTAACTGTTAGTGCAGCCACTGCGATAATTGGAATTATATTCTTCATACTTATTAATTCTCGTGATTTGGGTTTCTAAAATTAGTGATTTAAGCTTGTAGATTTCAATACAACCTTAAATATTATACATTTAGCTAATCTTCATTTGATTGCAATGTAATATCCTGATACTCTTTTTTAGTATTTGTTTCAAGATATTGAAGAGCGTCTTCAATTGAAAGAAAAAAGTTATCAGGCCCAATTTCACTGCGCAATTTTGTGCGGCGAATCGTGTCTCTAACAGGTCCTTTTACATTTGACATTAAGAACCGAATATTGCGCTTTTTGTAATCTGCAACAAGATCTAAGATAGCGTGCACAGCAGTAGAATCCATTCCATTAATTCCACGTGCATCTAAAATCACAGCTTTTAAATTTTCTCTCTTTTCTTCTAGACGCTTTAATCTATCTTGAAAATAACGGGTATTAGCAAAGAACAACTGTGCATCTAACCGAACTATTAATACCTCATCATCAGGATTAATATGTTCAAAACGCTCAACATTCAAATATTTTCTGCTTTTTGCATCCAAGCCAAGCTCCGCTATATGCGGGTATGAAACACGAATGAGCAATCCAACAATAGAAACTCCTACCCCAACAATGATGCCTTGTTCAACACCAAGAGTTAATGTTGCAATTGCAGTAATCATAAACATTGCAAAATCTCTGCGATCAGTTTTCCAAAGGTGTTTAGCTTCCTTAAAATCAATCAAACCAAAAACAGCTACAATAATAATTGACGCCAAAATTGCATTGGGTAAATAATAAAAATAAGGCGTTAAAAAAAGCAAGGTTAAAATAACAACTGTTGCACTTATGATACCTGCCAAGTTAGTTTTTGCTCCGGACTGATCGTTGACTGCGCTACGAGCAAACCCTCCCATTGTAGGAAAAGCCTGAAAGAAAGATGCACCTATATTAGCAATACCAAGAGCAAGTAATTCTTGACTGGCATCTATTTCATAGTTCTTGTGCTTTTTTTGAATTGACTTGGCCACTGCAATCGATTCTGTAAAACCAATAAGTGCAATTGTTAGCGCAATCGGAATTAAGCTTGTTACGGCTTCATAAGTTATTGTTGGCACAGTAAAAGCAGGCAATCCATCTGGTACAGCACCAACTATAGAAACATTATAAGGCGCAGCATCTAACCCAATCAAATAACCTATCCCCATCCCTAATAACACCACAATTAAAGGGAAAGGAATTCGCTTATTTATTTTTTTTAGAATGATGATTGTTGCAATACCGCCAAGCCCCACGGCCAAGGTATATTTATTTATTTCTCCAAATTTCAAATAAATATTATGCACAGTTTCGTGCACTTTTCCGCGCGGAATACTAACTCCCAAAATGTGTTTTACCTGACTAAATGCAATGTAAACTGCTGCCGCAGAAATAAACCCTGATAGCACAGGATGAGATAAAAAATTGACAATAAAGCCCACTTTGAAAATCCCCATCAATAACTGGAAAACACCAATCATTAACGAGAGCAGTATCGCCATTCCCAAAAAGTTATCAGAACCAATTTCAGCCAGCGCCCCAACGCCACTTGCAATTAATAATGATACTACCGCAACAGGACCTACGGCCAACTGTCTTGAAGTACCCAAAATAGCATATAAAATTAGAGGAACTGTTGCTGCATACAAACCATAAATTGGTTTTAAACCTGCTAACATTGCATAAGCCATTCCTTGTGGAATTAGCATTACCCCAACAGTTATACCGGCACTTAAATCACCAGAAAGATTCTTTTTTTTATAATTGGGTAACCAATCTAAAATAGGAATATATTTTTTCATTTAAGTTGTCCTTATTTTTTGCAGCGTCCCAAATCTAAACTAATAACGCGAGAAATAAAAGTTCATTCTATATTTAATCCTGAAATAAAAAAAGATAGTATTATCCACTATATATTTCCAAAGTGCAATCACTTCTTTTAACCATCATAACTTTCAAACCCTGATCCTCAACTGAATAATGAGACTATAATTTCTAGCAAAAAGTTGATTCAATCTTAATTTTATTTTCAAAGAATAGGGGTTATTGTAATCAAAGACGATAAATTAGAGAACCAGTGCTCCCGAACTATAACCAAGTTCCATTATATGAAAAAATGCTTACCCTTTATTCTTGGCGTTATTGCCTTTATTATTCTCACCCCTTTAGCCAAGGCTCAAACTGTAGAATTAAACTTCAATATTACAGCTGCACAAAATATTAACTCAAAACTAAGTGGATTCAATACCGGCCCAACATTCAATGAAATGTTTGAGGCTTCAAATAGTCCTGTTAGTATTGTAGATGCTTGCGCAATATTTCCGCCGCCATTTGATACTTTCAACGATTTTAAAATTATATCCTTTACTCCACAAGCCAATTTAGTAGAAAAAACAGCCGAGATAAAACCTGCGAGCATGCGATTTCCGGGCGGAACCATAGCCAATTTTTATCATTTATACGAATATGAAGACGGAAGCTATGATCCTGATGCACCTGTATTTGCTGCAGGTTGCGGAACACAAGATGTAGAAACAAGTGTATTTGGCGGAGCCAATGTAATTCGAGAGCAATATTGCAAAAAAGATCCGCGAGTAATTTTAGATGACGCTAGCGCCAACCCCAATTATATTAGAGGTTTTGTTAATTATGTTTTAGCTGTAGAAGAGCAGGTACACGCCACTGGTGATACCGATTATAAAATGGACGTCATTTATGTTCCCAATGTATTTACACATTTTCAAACCAAGTTTTTAGGATCTGTGATAAAAGAGGCCTATTTAGAACCATCAGACCCAACAGATCATTTAAATATTGCTGATCCTAACGCAATTTTTGAGTTGTATTATAAAGAAGTTATTGATGCATTAGATTATTTAATTGCTAACGACATTAACGTGGTAGGTATTGAATTTGGGAATGAATTGTTCTTTCCATTCTACCAAACAGCAAATAGTAATGTAACGCCTACTACCTATATGGCATTAAGTGATGTTTATAGTAAACGAATTGCTGCCGAATATCCAGAAATGAAATTTGCAGTACTCTCTGAACCATCAAACGACACATGGAATAATGCCGTTAAAGATTATTCTCCTGTATTTTATGATGCCGTGGCATTGCACGATTATTACACTAATAACGCATGCATTTCTGAAGGGGAAGCTTGCCCAGATGGATGTCCGGATGATTATGTTACTGATCGCACTTGCCGTTTTGATTGCGGAAAATGCTCGCTTGGAGATTATACGCGCCATGAACTGAATCCTGAATTTTTGCACGCATTAGAGGGCTTTCCTGAAAACACAAAACTTTGGTTGACCGAATGGGGAATAATATCGCCAGGGACGCATACTGGCAATAATTTAGATTATATGAATACCTTTTTATATGCCAGTTTTGTTCAGGAACATTTAATTCAACAAATACAATTTAATGAGGCTAACAACAATGCAATAGAGTTTTCTACGCATCACCGAATTGGTTATAAAAACAGATGGTCTGTTATTCAAACTCGATTAGGAGTAGATACCTCAGCAGAACAATCTAACCTTTATACCTACAAGTTTTTTGAACCGCTTGCACATGCTTCTGAAGCTTTTATTTATGAAGGAATTGAAATACCATCTTTGATTGATAGTAACACTGTTTCTGTGAATAGCTTTTTAATTGAGGATGAAGATGATACTAATCCTCAAATATTGGTGTATTATAGCAATAAAACAACAAATGATTTACCGCTTAATGTCAGCTCATTTACATCTACCTTGTTTGAAGGAAGCACTTACCTGATTAATGAAACTGCAACTAGTTCTTATTTGCTTGCGGCAGATTCTACCGGACTATACTCGAGCTTTGGATCTACAAAATTTAATGGTACTTGGATTGACAATACTGATAATCCTTCACTTAGTGTAGTTGAAGATGCATCTGTTGATTTGAACACTTATGCAATTCCAGCACTTAGTACAGGTGTAATCACAATTGATTTAGAAAAAATTATAGGCCTAAATGACGCTCCTGAGAACCAGGGCTTCCAGCTTTACCCAAATCCTGGAAACGGTGAGATCCAACTTACAATTCCTCCAAACATTCAACCAACATCTATTCAACTTCGTTCAATCACAGGAGAATTAATTTATACTTTAAATGACCTAAATAACTCAAATTATACATTTAATACGACAGGATTAGAACGCGGTCTTTATCTGGTTGAAATTCTACACAATAACGGAGAGTCTTTGTTAAAATTTATACACCAATAAATTCACTAAATTTGTTTTAAATCCTTTTAAATGAGACTGAAAAGACCCGTAATACTGCTGTTTTTAGATAAAATTCTTTAACGATTAATATTCGAATAAATGAAGATTTATAAGTTAATTCACTATTTTTGTTTTAAATGTTGATTAACCCAAATCGAATATTGCTCCCTTTTTCAAATCTGTATTCAAATTTGAACCTAAACTATGTCTAAAAAAATTGCTATTCTGGGCTTAGGGTGGTTAGGGCTTCCACTTGCTAAACACTTATTTAAAAAGGGGTGCGAAATTACTGGTAGTACAACATCATCTGAAAAATTAATGCAATTACTACAGTCTAGATTGGCTGTTAGAATCATAAAGATTACGAAGAACAACATTCAAGGGAATTGGAAAAATTTCATTCAGGATATTGACACATTAATCATCAATATTCCCCCAGGAAAAAAGGACAATCATGTTGATAATTATGCGTTGCAATTACAACAAGTTGTTGAACGTTGCGACACAAATCTTAAAGTAATTTTTGTCAGTTCAACCTCTGTTTATGGGAATGAAAATCAAAATGCAACAGAAAATTCATCAACTATTCCTACAAAGCCTTCTGGCAAATCTATTTTAGAAGCAGAAAAAATAGTTCAAACCCATTTTGGTGAAAATGCCACAATTGTAAGGTTTGCAGGGTTATTTGGTCCGGATAGACACCCAGGAAGATTTTTAAAAGCTGATGCGCCACTAGCCAATCCTAATGGCAGAGTTAATTTGGTTCACTTAGAGGATTGTATTTCTTTAATTACTTCAATTATAGATCAAGACGCATATGGCGAAGTTTTTAATGGATGCTCAGACAAACATCCAACAAGAGCCGAGTTTTATACCCAAGCAGCTTATGCGCTAAGTATGGATGCTCCTTCATTTGATAGTGAAACTCCTGCTAAAGACAAAGTAGTATCGAACGAAAAATCAAAGTCGACCTTAGGGATGGTGTATAAATATGCGAGTCCTGAACTGTTTTTTAACGACTAATATTCCATACCGTATTCAATCGCCTCTTCACCAATTTCTGCGTCATAAGTTTCTTCGATTCTATCTACGTCACCTTCATCTGAATCTCCAGATTGAGAAAGAGAATAAGTGCTAAGATTCAAATCTGTTGTGATAGTTGTTGAAACTTGCGTTTCACCCCATGACGGAGGATCGCTACCTTGAGAAACCTCAGCAAATAACATTGTGTTTTGAACTTCATAATTGTTTAACAATGTTCCAAGAACCAGAGTTCCAGAAGCAAATGGACAGGCTTCATAAGTACTGTATGTAATACTCCAAAGCACAATGATTTTACTCGAATCAATTTCAATTACCCCTTCAATATACGCATCAGATTCTTGTGTCATTCCAATATCCAAGTTACTTACATAATCTTCATAAGCTCCCGCGGCTTTTAAGGAATCAATTTCACAAAATATTTCAATATTGTATGCCGCATTAAATGTTGGCGCATTTTCAACAATACGTTCAGCTAAATATCTGCCATTCTCAAAACTCAATGCCGATTGAATAGATTTTTGAGTGAAATCAATCGCCTTTACAAAATTAGTATCCACACTAAAAGGCAATTGATATGTTGTATCAGACTTATCCAAAATAGTTTGTAAATGGTCATTAATTTCAATTGGAACCTCCTCTACCACCTCAACGTTTGTAGTATCTACAATCACTTCTTGTGTCTGCACTTCGTTTGCTCCATTATCCTCTTCAATTTCTGCACCACAGGACTGAACCATTAAAATAAGCCCAATTACTACTACCTGATAAAACTTCATTGATTTCAATTTAAATTCATTGCAATATAATAATCATTCAAAAAGCCAACAAATTTTGTTATGCTCACATAATTTTAATAAATTAGAAACTTGTAAAAAAACAACTATGAATAAAATATTACTTTTTGCTTCTTGCTTAGTATTCACAGCAATAGGCTATACCCAAACCACTGTTACATCAAGTTTCGAATTTGATGGAGTAGAACGAGAATACAAACTGTACATTCCAGAAATTTATGATGGATCTGAACCTGCACCGCTTGTTTTCAACTTGCATGGTTATGGATCAAACAATAATGAACAAGAAGCTTATGGAGATTTTAGACCCATTGCAGATACCGCAAACTTTATAATTGTTCTCCCAATGGGGTTAGTTGACGATTTAGGGTCGACTCACTGGAATACTTTTGGAACTTCAAGTGTTGATGATGTTGGATTCTTATCTGCATTAATTGATACGGTTTATGCTGGTTATAATATTGACGGAAATAGAATTTACAGCACCGGAATGAGTAATGGTGGTTTTATGAGTTATAAATTAGCTTGTTTATTAAGTGGAAGAATTGCAGCTATTGCATCTGTAACTGGAGCAATGACTCCTGTTGAATTTGACGCTTGCATTACAAACCATCCTATGCCAGTTATGGAAATTCATGGAACTGCAGATGAGACTGTTCCTTATGAAGGAAACTTATTCTTTATGGCATCTGAGGATATTGTTGACCATTGGGTAACATTTAATGAGTGTGATTCTGAACCTGTTGTAACTGAAGTTCCTGACACTGACACAGATGATGGTTGTACTGCAACACATTATGTATATGAAAATGGTTTATTAGGTAGTACTGTTGAATTATATAAAATTAATGATGGTGCACACACTTGGCCAGGTTCAGCCTACGTAACAGGCACTACAAATAATGACTTTAGTGCGTCACAAGAAATTTGGAGATTTTTCAGCAAATATACACTGAACCATTTGACAAGTGGAATTGAAACAAATGCTGCACCTGTTGAATTCATGATGTACCCAAATCCTTCTAATCAAGCACAGGTCACTTTGTCTTTTGCAGATAATTTGGAGAAAACCATCACGGTACACAATTCATTAGGACAAGTTGTTTTAGAAACTACTAAAGCTTTATCAACTGTTCAATTAGACATTGAAGACGAAGGAATTTTCTTTGTGACAATTAACCAAAATGGAGCAATACACACCGAGAAATTAGTTCGAAATTAAGAACTATTACTGCTTTAACAACTTGCCTTTTAATAGGGCATGATCCTGCATCAAATTCCAGCAAAACAAACCACTATTAATGTGGGCTGGAATTGATATTGTACTAGAATTTTCGATTACTTGTTGATAAATTACTTTACCACTTAAAGCATAAAGCGTAAAATTAGCGCGTGTAATATTTTGATTAAAAACCAATGTATTGTTTATCGCATTATAATACCAATTAACTTCTTGAATAAAATCAACGGGAAGACTTGCTGTATAGTCTGTTTTTAAATCAAGCATCACTGGCAAATGATCAGACATAAAATAAAGTGCACTTGAAATACTATCTGGTACTGTTGGATTATATGGGGAATTAATTGTGCCATTAAAACGTGCACCATCTTGTCCTAATGCTTGATAAGAACCATCAATCATTTCAAGACCATTGGTGTTGTCCAAAACGTCTGCAGTAGTAAAAATAAGATCAAAACGATCATCCATTCCGCCTCCTGCACCATCTGCTAATGGAGCTGTACGTGTACTTTGCGTATGAATGTTTGCATATGAACCATTCCCACTCCAATCACCAATACTACTGATCGGGTCGAATAAATCAACTGCCCCTGTTTCTCGAATAGCCAAACATCCCGATTCATTTCCTGAGTAGAAATTAAAATCTCCCCCTACGAAAATATTCTCTGCATTTGAAATGGAATTTAAATGATATTTCAAGACTATTGCTTGTTCTTTCCTTTGATTAAAAAACCCTGAACCTGCTTTTAAATGCGCCCCGTATAAATTCAAATAAATCGTATCCGAAGTAGCGCCTAAACCCGGACTTTTATAATATAATTTATATTCATTTATGTCCCGTAGGTCGGTAGGAATTTCCTCTTGAGAAACAAACCCTAACACATCCGTATTGTAAAACAACATATTATCAGTGTACGGACCATCTACATATTCCGCGGCTTCGTATTTATCTTCTCCCCAAACATTTAAACCTTCGTTCAAAATTAAATTGGCTCCTTCGCTTGATTGCAATTCGCACACTACAAAAATATCTGGCTGAGCATACCCCAATATTTTTCTTAAATCCCCTATCCTTTCAGGTGAGTCATCTGGAAAATTAAGCAAGTTATAATACATGACACGAATAGTGTCTTGCGCATGCGCAACCGTCAACAAACTAAAAATAAATACAATACCAATAATCAATCTCAACATCTTGAGCAAAGATAATTCTATTTTGGTGATATTTTTTCTATGCGCACATAATATATTTTTGTAAATTTAGACATGAAAAAAAATTACTATTGGGTGATCTTGCTCCTATTCACCTTTATTCAATCTTGCGCCCCGTCAAGATTTGTCGAGCCTCTGGAGAAAAACGAAATTAGTGTTGGCGGAACCTTTGGTGGACCTGTAATTGACTTTGGCGGACCAATTCCAATGCCTATTACAACGGTTGAAGTTGGTTACGGCTTAGATACGAACTTAACGGTATTTGGTGCCTTGCACACTTCTGCAGCCATTTTTGGAAACGCACAAATAGACGCTGGAGCATCCTATAAATTTTTAGATCAAAAAAACTTGATCCCTAACCTTTCAGTTGCGCCAGGGTTTAATTTTATTTTCAATTTTGAAAATCGAATTGCCAAATTTTGGCCTAAACTAGATTTAAATGCCTTTTGGAATTATGGACAACGCACCAACTATTTTTATGTTGGAGTCAATAATTACTTTGAGTTAAGTAAGACTATGGCACTTGATCAGGAACAAATTTCACCGTGGTTATTTAGCCCTCAATTTGGACACGTTTTTAAAGGAAAGCAAGAGAATTGGCAGCTCACAACAGAATTCAAGCTAATGGGACCCAATTTAGATAATTCGACCGCTTTTGTTCCATACAAAAGTTTATTAGGATCAAATGGAGCGACAGCTTTTTTTGTTGGATGTAGATGGATTATTGGTAAAAAGAAGAAATAATGAAAAAGACAGTTTTATATATAATTATTGGAGTTTTGGTTGCAGCTTGTACCAAACCCAACTTAGATGCACTTGCATTTCCAAGCGAAAAGCTTGACGCCTATCAATTTGAGAACTATGATGCAGGTAGCGGAAATGTACCAACGGTGTATGCCGTTACACCAGATAATTACACCTTGGTTTCAATGACCTCTAAAGATGCAACTACTGGAGATGAATACACAATTTACGGCGTGTATATTGGCGATATGGCAACTATGGCTAGCGACACTGTTATAATGTATTGCCATGGACAATCAAAGCATATGGATGCTTATTGGCCACGTGCTACTTTATTAGCAAGCATTGTTGAACAATATAATTATGGTGTTTTCATGATGGACTATAGAGGTTATGGCATGTCAGAAGGTAAACCAACAGAACAAGGTTTGTATGAGGATGTAGATGCAAGTATTGATTGGTTAATGGCAATGGGAGCAAAACCAGAGCAAACATTTTATTATGGCTTTAGTTTAGGCTGTATTCCTGTTATAGATCGTGCGGCTTATCGTACAGATTTTAAACCTGCTAAAATCATTTTAGAGTCACCGTTAGCTTCTGTTGAGAGTCTTGCAAACTCTTCATTGATACTAAATGTTGACCCCAAGTTTGTTTCAACCTTAGAATTTGAAAATGCTGAAAAGATTAAAGATGTGAGCATGCCACTTCTATGGCTTCATGGAATTGAAGATGACTATATTGAAATTAACAATGGCGAATTAATTTATGAAAACCATGCTGGTAGCTACAAAGAAGCCGTGCGAGTTACTGGCGCAGGTCACGGTAATATACCAGAGATCTATGGGTATGAAAACTATATTATTCATCTTGAAAACTATATTAAAATGTAGGTTTTTAGTGCCAAAACAATCTATTCAAATAATTTAAAAGGCTGATAACTTTGAATTGATTGCTGAAAAGATGAAATTTGTTGAAGACTTCCATTGGAAAAATGCAAACAAATAATTCAGAAAACCCTAAGCAAAAAAAATGGTACCAAAGCGAATGGCTTAAGCGTATTGGTATTTTAGGTTTTTTGTTTTTCCTTATCAAAGGACTAATTTGGCTTGCTATCTTTTTCGGCGTTTTTAAGTGGTTCGGGGAGTAATTTTTTCAATATGCCGTCATGTGCTCGTCGAGTGATTCAATGCGCCGTCATGAGCTTGTCGAATGATTCAATGTTCAATGTTCAATGTTCAATGTTCAATGTTCAATGTTCAATTAAGAAAAAAAAACAAAATTCCTTTTGAACACTATTACTCATCAATAATTTATCCAACAGAATTACTAATTGCTATTTGTTAATTATCCAAAGAATGAAAAGTGCTTTTTATCATATTTTATTATGACAATTTAATGACATTGTAATCCCTTTAAAACGCGACTTTTGTGCAAAATTTAGAATATGTTACAAAGGCTTAGTTTATTCTTAGTATTCTTTTCATCTCTTGCGTATGGTCAATCATACCAAACCGTTCGTGGTACAATAAAAGAATCTTTTACTGAACGCGCCATTGAAGGTGTTGTTGTAAAATTGTTATCTGACAATTTGAAGTACAAAGAAACGGTTAGTGATGCCGAAGGAAATTTTACTTTCTCTGATGTTGAAATCGGATTTTATGATATCGAGTTTACGCATCTAAATTATAAGTCTTTCATTCAACCTTCTATTGCAGTTACAGTCAGTAAGGAATCTGTTTTGAATATTGTAATGGAAAATAGCTCGAAGAAATTAGATGAAGTTGAAATAAACTTTAATAAAGAACGAGGTATTCCAAATAACGAAATGGCAAACTCTAGTGTATTTTCCATTCACCCAAATGATGCTAGAAGAATAGCCGGAGGTTTGGACGATCCTATTCGAGTTACAGGAACTTTACCAGGAGTTACGGCGGCCACTAATTTTTCTGCCAACTTTGTTTCTATTAGAGGTAATTCTCCTAGGAGTTTAAAATATCAAATGGAGGGTGTTGAATTACCAAACCCAACTCACTTTGCTCGTATTGGTGGTTCTGGTGGAACTTTTACCATATTCAGTATGCAACTTATGGATAAATCTGACTTTTACACAGGTGCTTTCTCTGCACAATTCGGAGATGCTTTAGGTGGTGTATTTGATGTTAAGTTTAAAAAAGGAAACTCAAAGCAACATGAAATGACATTTCAAATTGGCTCATTAGGAGCTGAATTTGGTTCAGAAGGTCCGCTTTCAAAAAAGAACAATTCATCTTATGTTCTAAATTATAGATATGCAACAGTTGCCTTAGGGAGAATTGGAAATCCCTCCTCTCCTACTTATCAAGATTTATCATTTAATATTGATATTCCATTAGCAAAGTCAAAAGGAAAATTACAGTTTTTTGCTATTGCGGGTACAAGTGACAGAACAAGATCTGCACTTGCAGACAGTTCTGAATGGACAGAAAGTCTTGACAGAACAACCTTATTTTTAGCATCTACAACCGCTACAATGGGGGCAGTCTATAAAAAATATATTGGTACTAAATCTGTTTTTAAAGCGACTGCTGTAGGTAGTTACTCTAAACAATCGGACAATAAAGACTACATTCAAAATGACTTTTCAATTATCAATCAAAAGGTTAACGAATACACCTCTATTCCTATTACCGGAGCATTGTCATTCAAACATAAATTTGGTTTAAAGCATAGTAATATTACAGGTTTAAGTTACAATACAACGACACATGATTGGAGAGCTGAAAAATATAGCTTTAATCAAAGCAAACAAATTGTGTTAATGAATGGTAGTGGTAGAAGTAATCTTTTAAAGGCCTATACTCAGTCTAAGTTTTCAATCACTGAAAAAATCGACCTTTTAGCTGGTGTACACTTCTTAACCTATGATGTAACAAATCAACAAACTATTGAACCTAGGTTAAGCCTTAATTATCAGTTAAACTCTAATCACAGCTTATCTCTTTCTTCTGGAATGCATAGTCAAGTAGAAAATTACGCGACTTACTTGTATGAAGAAACGAATTCAAGTGGAGAAATAGTTCACCCGAATAAAAATTTAGGACTCTCTAAAGCTATCCATTATATCGTAGGTTATAAAGGGAAAGTATTTACAAATCATAGATTAAGGATTGAAGCATATTATCAGCAATTGTATGATGTGCCGGTAGACAGTTTTACTTTCTCTACAATTAATATTGATGAGTTAAGTGATTTAAGAGCGCTGACAAATTCTGGAACAGGTCAAAATTATGGAATTGATATAGGTTTTGAAAGATATACTGACAATGGCTTATACTACATTTTTAACTCAAGTTTTTGGAGATCATTATATACAGCAGGTGATGGGGTTCAAAGAAGTTCGGCTTTTGATAATAATTATAACTTAAGATTTATTATTGGAAAAGAATACAAATTGCGAGCGTCAAAAACCAGAAAAGGAATAGATAGATATAGAGCATTCAGCTGGAATGGAAGCTTAAATGTATTGGGAGGACAAGTTTATACACCTTTGGATTTTTTGAATTCCAAGGTAGAGCAAGAAACAATTTATGATGAATCTTTAGCGTTTACAGAAAAAGGTGAAACATTACTGTTTTTAGACTTCAACTTTAGCTATACAATCAATAAGAAAAAACGGAAATCTGTTTGGGGTATTCAAATCAAAAATTTATTGAATAATGGAAATGCCTTGTATCGAGAATATGATACGGTGCTTGATAAAGAGATTGAAATAAAATCAACTAGCTTCTTCCCTAATATTTTCTACAGGTTAGAGTTTTAAACTAGTCTTTATCCATTGTTTCTTGTTCGAAATTAATATGCGTGTAGTTTAAAACTTTTTGCATAAAAACATTGTCTTCTATTAGGCCATGAATCATCAAATCAAACTGAAAATTATCCAATTGATCGAATAATATTTGAAAAACTAAATTACCTTTAAGCTCAGGATCCAACGTCATTAAATCATCTTTCAAATCAACAAGATGAAGGATAATATTGTCATTATGAGTATGCAAAAAATGATTAAAAACAAAGTCTTTGTTTTGCTTCGAATAAGTCCCTTTTAATAATTTATCGACAAAAAGAAACAGCACTTTTTCTTCTAAATCAATGTGTTGTTTTAGCTCTGTTTTATATTTCTCCAGAAAGATTTTTAATATACCTAACGATAAATATTCATCTTTAAACTTTCGACACAGTTGGTCTAACGTATTTTCAATTTTAGGCAATGCAACGTTCAAATAATACTTATGACTTTCCTTTAAATAATTGAATATTTCTGACAATTGAAAAGTATCAAAATCGGAATCCTCAAAATTTTGAGTTTGTAAAAACAACTCTTTTAATTGCCCTTTAAAAGCCATTGAGACTGAATTATTGCTTCCCATTCTTTCTTGCCAATTATCCCAATAAAGTTGTCTTGATTTAAGTTGATATCTCTCCATATTATGCGCTTTAAAATTCGTATCAAAATTAAGGCAATGTCAAATGCAGTGCAATACCACTAAAAAGGTAATGACTTGTTTTTTAATCGCGTAAATAGGGTATTTTGACTGCTATTATTAAGGCTATAGGATTGCACCACTGTTTACTCCTTTTTTGTTGCAATAATTCTTCCAGGAATCGTATAACACACAGGTATTTTTTCCATAAATAATATTTTCTATTGCTTTGTTGTGAAAATGTTGTGAACAACAAACTCCCTTACATCAACTATTACAAAAGGATTTATTTCCCCTATTACCCTAATTTTCGGCACGAGAAGTAGTCCATGTTTGTTTTCAAGTGCGGATTCTACTATTTTTGAATAAAAACCCACCCATCATGACCTCTACTCAAACAATTAAAAATAGTATTCAACGCTGGAACGATTTAATTCAGGCATTTTATAGTCAACGCCCTAATGCTGGAGAACAAATTCTAAGTCATCTTTTAGAAGGAGACTATTTTGAAGTTAATCGTCAAGAATATGACTATTGGAAAAAAATTAACCCACTCTACATTCATTGTTACTTAGGAATCAATGCTGATAATCAATTAGAATTTCACTTGTTAGATTCAATCAATGATGCCCAAGGTGATTTCGATAATCATATTTTCACAAAAAGCTACCTCCCTAGTCAAGACCAAGGTGACCATGACATTGAAGAAGTTGAGGTTATTGAAAGAAAAAATAACTGGCAACAATTTAACAACCAATGGTTAAATGAAATAAATCAAAATAACAACCCTATCCTTCGTGCCGTTCAAATTTCTTTTAGCGACTACCTGGATATTTTCAATACTCAAACGCAAAAATGTTCTAATTTTTTTGGGTTAAGAAATGCTGATAATACGAGCTTTCAGCATGAAATTGAAATTATAATTGGTACCATGATGACCACCATAGAAAGTGAATCGGAATATTATGTAGATGTAACTAGACCTGTCCCGCCATTTGGTGGTGGAGAATCACTTGCCGATTATAAGCTATTGAGTTAAATCCTTGAGCTTTTTTGATGCTATAATTACAATACTTCAATACTCATCTATTTTCATATTGCTCTGTGGGTGCATTATTCTTAGCGCAGCAAAATCAAAAAAATGGAATATAATTCTGTTAATAACAATACTACTTTGCTTCGAATTTACCACACTAATAATTTCTTTCGTTAATGACCTTGAGCCAAATATCCTATTAATTATATTTGGTCAGTTTTTTAGTCTATTTTTTCTATCGCACATCTACTGCAAGGAAATATTAGCAATCAATTTTAAGTGGTTTTTAGTTTTTGCAACTACCGCATTTTTATTATTAATTTTTAATGCTTTTTATTACACCAATCTAAATGACATTCAATTCTATTCTGATATTATTGGCTGTCTAATTATTATCATCCTATCCTCACTTTACTTTTATTCGATCATTTGGAAAAGCAATTATAACGCTACCTATTTCTGGTTTAATTGCATTGTCTTTCTCTTTTTTTCTGTTGAAGTAATTATCAAACTAACCTTCAATTTTTTGATAAATGGGCATTTAAATTGGGTTGGACCTATTTGGATATTTAGAGGTGTGCTCCTACAAATATTTTACTTACTACTAATTTATTATGGATGGAAAACTGGCAAAAACAAGAGGTAATTAGTTTGTGGATTTGGGTGGGAATTGCATTAGTATTCTTCTTCTTTTTTACCGTTTGGATTCTGATAAGGATATACCTCAAAAAAATGAGAATAGAAGCCCTGAAAATGCATGAAAAAGAACTCCATCATCAACAAGAATTGCTACAAAAAAGTGTTGAAATTCAAGAGCGAGAAAGAAAACGTATTGCTGCTAATATTCATGACGACCTTATTGCGCAGCTTCATCAAATTAAATTATACAATAATGATAAAGACATAAACACTAAGTTAAATGAAAGTATAAAAACCGCCCGAATTATTTCACATGACCTGATTCCTCCTTTACTCCAAGAACTGCCTTTTAAAACCTTGATACATGACTTACTACATGTCTATTCAAAAAAATACACAGTTGATATTAGAGTTAATATGGAAGAAGAAGAAGCACTTACCGCCAAAATAAAATTGGACCTCTACCGAATTACACAAGAAGTAATTACCAATATTGTAAAACACGCCCACGCCGCTTCTATAAAGGTTCATTATCGTTATTCAAAGCATTTTATTGCACTTAAAATAATTGATGATGGTGTAGGAATAAAAACACCTATTAAAAACGGCCTTGGCATGAAAACCATTGAATTGCGTAGCCAATTAATTAACGGAACTTTTCGAATTCGTAATAATCAAACTGGCGGTGCCACCTTTATTTTAGCAATCAAACACAAAACTAAATAGTAATTTAAATAACTGAGATGAAAAAAAATATACAAATTGCATTAATAGATGATGACAGCTTAATTGTACAACTCTTGACTGACTATTTAAACAAAATCACCAATTTCGAAGTATCAATTACAGCCAATAGTGGTAATGCATTTATTGAAAAATTAAAGATTGAACCAACTCCAGACATTGTTATTATTGATCTTAAAATGAATGATGGAAATGGTTTAGAAACAATCCCTACTTTGACAAAAAGCTATCCAAATTTAAAAATAATTGCTTTGAGCTCTTACTATAAACCTTCGTTTATGGGGCATTTATTAAAAGTAGGAGCAAATGCTTTTCTTTCCAAAGAAACAGACAAAGAAGATTTGGTAAATATCATTAATGAAGTTGTAGAAAAAGGTCATTATTTCTCGGCTGAGCAAGTTGCTATTTTAAGAGATCAAATTTCGCACAAAACAATTCAAGCCCAAGTCTATAAAAAAGAGAAACTAAGTATTAGAGAGCTTGAGGTATTAAAGCTCATTTGCCAACAATTAACGGCTAAAGAAATTGCAGAAAAACTTTTTGTATCCACCAAAACAGTTGAAGCACACCGAAGTAATTTACTTTTAAAAACGGGCGTAAAAAATACTGCTGGGCTGATTATTTATGCAGCCCAGCAGCAGTTAATTAATCCAAATGATTTTGTGGTATTGGATTGATGGAATTGTTTTTAAGAGAAATATCCTAAAATGATTCCATCTCCCAAGTTAGGATTGTCAGAGACTTGCGTAAACGTATTACCTACAACAGTAACATTTCCAACAGCTTGACCAACATACCCTCTTCCTCTATATGCTCTAACACCACCTATTTGTTTATTAGTAAAGTAATGAGGGTTGTCAATAATGTTTTGATTTGTATAAGGAAGAACAAGTCCGTGAGTATAAAACCCCACAACATACGCTCTACTATTGGTAGGAAGAGTCGACACTGTTACAACTTGATTCCATTGTGTCAAAGCAGTCCCCCCATTTCTTAAAGCATTTAAAATACTCATTGCAGAAACATTGTCGTTGTTTACAATCAAAAAACAAATAGCTTCCGCTACCGACTCATAGCCGCACGAGTGGGTTATTGGATTACCGGTCATTGTTAAATAATTTTGCCATCCCAAGTTATTGGCAATTACTCCTGCTCCGCGTAATACTTCTATTGCTCTTTCATTATTATTACTAAATGCATCAGTAATATCGAATGTGTATGTTAAACAATTAGCCATAAATTATATATTTTTTCTCCTACTCTATTTAAAACTAGGCTTTTCGGATTTCGCCTTTAATTTTGCTTTCTAGGTATATTCGGTTAAACTTGATTTTGCAACAAAACCTAGTCAATATAAAATTCGAAGATTTAGAAGTTCTCCTATTTTTAAGAAGATTTTGAAATGTTCAAAGGCGTTTTCGAAATAAAAAATATTGACTTAGGCCTAGCTACAAAAACAACTCTTTAATCTCTTTTTTTTATCCGCCAACACTAACCATAAGCGCCTTAATTCCAGGATAAGTTCTTTCTTCGTCTAAGTCAATATTTCGCCAATGTACGCTTCCGTCAAAATCAGCATAATAGCATGTTGATGTAGAAGATGGATCTGCAAAAATGAATTCACGCTGCTCAAAAAACGCTTGCCATTTTCCTAAATCTGGAGCCCAACGCGCCCAACGTCCATTTTTTTGAATAGCCCACAAACGGCCATCTGCACCAACGCTAATAATCTCGGCTTTGATACCTGGGTAGTAACGATCTTCATCTTGATCAATATTACGCCAATGCACATTCCCTTCAAGGTCGATATAATAACAAGCTTCTTCTGTTGCAGGATCGGCAAAAATAAACTTGCGCTTTTCTGAATAAACCTGCCATGAATCTAAATCGGGCGCCCAACGTGCCCAATCTCCATTTTCTTGAATGGCCCAAAGACGGCTGTTTCCGCCCACACTTACCATTTTTGCAACAAGTCCTGGATAATGACAATCTTTATCTTGATCAACATTCCGCCAATGTACGCTCCCATCAGGATTCACATAATAACAGGCTTCTTCAGTATCAGGGTCAGCAAAAATGAATTTTCTTGCTTCGCTATAATTTTCCCATTGGTTTAAATCAGTTGCCCAACGTGACCAACATCCGTTCTCACGAATAGCCCATAATCTATTAACAGGCGTTTTATCGACCTTTTTCTTTTTTCTAAATAATGACATTTTCAATTTTAATATTGTCCTACTCTATTTAATATGGGTTTTTCAGAATTCACCCGTTCACAATAAGCCATAGCATAGCTAAGACACCTTGTGCATTACTTGTTTTCAACTTTAATTTTGTGCTATTTAACTTGGAGAAATTCGAGTTAAATCGAATCTATTCTTACACTACGAACAATCGTATTTTTGGACTGCAGTTATTCACAAAGCTGCTCTTTTTGTCCCGTAAACACATCAAAATCGACATAGTTCGACTGAATGTTGTAATGAGCAGTTTTTTGCCAAATTTTGTAGCCTTTATTTACCCAAGTTTTCGGAATTTGTGGTTCAATTGCTTTAGAGTATTCTCCTAGCCACAAGTCATAATGCGCAAATAAAGGATTCGACAAATAGGTATTAGCAAAATCCAAATCAGCATAAATGATTGGTGTTCGGTCAAAGTGCAGTTCCAGCGCGTCTAAGAAGAGCAATAGATCTACTTGAAGCTTTGCAAGAGGAACAGTCTCATTTCCAGGCAAACTCATTTGCTCTACATCTAAAATTGGTGCAATGTCGGTTCTTCCCAAATCTTCAATTGTCTCCCAAAAATGGCGTGCTTGAAAAAGTGGATCCACACCAAATTCGTAAAAATGATAAGCTCCTCTAATCCAGTTTTTTTCACCAATTAAACTCCAATTCATTCTAAAATCTGGATCTACAAAATTAACTCCTTGAGTTGCTTTGCAAATGGCAAATGACAAACTATCATCCTTTCCAATATCCTGCAATATACTCCCGTTCCAATGTGACACATCAATCCCATAAAATGTTTTTACTTGCTGATTTGAAACAAAAGGGGCAAGCAGTCTTTTAAGCGTTAAGTCGTCTAATTGAACTTTATACTCATGCTTGTTTACTGTAGGAGTATCCCGTATAATTATCAGAAATCCTACTCCGATAATTGCTAGAAAAGTTAGCGCAATGACATAACCTTTCCATGCATGTGGATTTCGTGTTTTCATGATTGATTTTGGAAATTTAATTTCTCTTTTCGACCTTTATAAACCCCAATAAATCGAATTCTAACTCTCTATTTTTATATGGAGAATATTGAGTCACTTTAACTTTTTCCCCATCTAACTTTGCTTGACATAAGGTTATATTATCAACAAGTGCATCTTGGGTACCTACTATACCAAATCCATTGAGGTATAATCCTAAAACTCTATAGAAGTGTATTGCACCACCTTCATCTATGCAGACTCCTATGTAATTAAATAAATCTTTTGTACTTAAACTACCTCCAGGTTCGGTAATCAAGCTGACTGGGGCTGTTTCTAAATCAGTTGAATTCAAGGCTAAATCAAGTCTTTTTACATCTTTAATTTCAGAGGAATCAATCAATTCATTAAACTTAGGTTTAATTTCTTTATCAATTTCAAGCAACAGTTTTAATGCCTTCTCATTCTTTTCGGCATCAGTTTCTCCTTCAACCTTTTCTGTGATTGCTTCTAAAACACTTTTCTCTGCATTTTCTAAGATCTCTTTTCTTGATTCTTGATCATCTCCTCCATATAACATGAAGAATAACATGTATTTGATGCAAATAAATTTTTCCTTATTGCTAAAGGATTTATACACCTCTTTTTCTAATATGCTGTCTAGTACATCACACACTTTCACGGCATCATCTCCACTAATTACATTATCAGTAGCATAAGCCAAACAATTTCTATAAGTTGCCATATTTTTATTTTTAAACTTTAATTCCTACTCTATTAAGGCTTTTCGGATTTCGCCTATTTGTTTTTGTAGCTGTATGCTAAATTCTAATCATTCACCAAAAGGTGAAACCTCTTTTACATATTTACATTTCGAGCCTTAGTTACCATGTCCTGTGCCATTTGAATTTCCTGCAAGTGTGATTTAATTTCATTGGGAACATTCATGTCCATTTTTAATAGACATCCTGGACAATTAATGCTATTCTTTGCTAATAAGTCCTGAATTTGAAACTTGATTTTAAAACTACATCTAGGGCAATTCATCCCACTTTTCTGGTTATTTTGATTCTTCATTTTCGTTGTTTTTATCTGCAATTAGGTTATTATTTAGCAAGGCTAATATTTTGATTATTCCGCCAGGCATAGAAGTTTCTCCCATTTCTAATTTCACCTTCATGTTGGTTTTAAGCCCCGTACTTTCAGTCAATGCTCCATGATGAGGTGTTAGAAATCCCTTTAATCCAACCCTAGGTTTAGTTTCTTGGAGATTCTGCTTTTTAAGCGGAGGTAAGCTCACCCTATCCTTATCTTCTTCAACTATTGTCATCATTTTCACATGCATGTCAAATGTTGCATTCTTAATTCCCAATAACGGGAGCGTCACAATAGACAAAGTAGGAATGCTCAAGGTTTCTTTTTTTCCATCCAGCACGTAGTTAAACTGTATTGTTTTAATCTCTCCTTTTGATGTAAAACCTGTCTCCCAAATAAATCGTTTAATCGATTCTGTTAAGGATATTTCAGCATCAATAACAGCTTTTAGCGGTGCTAAAAAAATATCATGAAGTTCCGTTGCCCCGGTATGGTATAATCCATTCATTTTTTCTGATTTTATGGTTCTAATTCACTTTGATTTCTTCCAAATCATCCAGTTTCACATTCAGGGTTAATGTTTGAATAGTTTTTTGCGGAAGGGTTTTGAGTATTTCCGAGTCGACAATTATATTAATTCCTTTTTCTACCTTCTCGGAAACGTATTCAGCTACCTGGTTGGAGAGCAATTCTGACTTTTCATTCAACATGGGTTGAATAGCATAACTCAACCATTGTTTATCTCCGGGAGTTAGTTTGAGCGGTGCAAGATCAAAATGCTCAATAATGTAGGCGTCAAAGTAGTTCGTAATGGTTCTTTGATAGAATTTTCTGTCAAATTCGTTACGGCTATTTACCAATAGCGTAAAATCCTTTTTAAATGCATCCAAAATAATTTTCACGACATAGTTGGGGAGCTCTTTCTGACTTAACCCCTTCTTTATGTCGCCCCATTCTTCAAGATTATCCTGTCCATTTTTATTAATATAATCTACCAATTCAAGAATGCCTTCCTTAACAATATCAAAGGTTACTCGTTTAACTAATTTTAAAAATTTCTTTTTATCAAAAACCACTTCTCTCTCTTCCTTTTCATCACCTTGATAAGCATATTTTAATTCAAATGTTAAATCCGTAGCCTTAATGGTTGGAATAGGAAATAATTCATCTGCGTCCTGTTTCTCTCGGAGTTCAAGCGAATAGAGATATGCCTCATATTGTGCCTTAACAACATCAATAAATGCAGATTTAAGTATGTTTTTTAATGCCATATTCTAAATTTTATGTGGGGTTATATCTCTATTCGCTATTAACTAGTTTTATCCTTCCTCTTTTTTCTTGTCGGCATTTTGGAAATGACCAATAATTTCTAGCGTAACCGCACCACGCAATGGTTCTTGATCATTTTCTTGTTCAACAGCTAAATTCAATTCACCACTCACTGGCTCCGACTTATCGTCTGCTTTTCCAGAAATTTTAAAGGTAACCTGTCCTTGACCGTTTGTTTTTTCTTTCAACGTGCCACTCAAGTTATATGTAGCTAAATCCTCTGGAAGTTCTAAAGTGACTTCTTTATGTTTCACCAAAAGACCTTCGCTATTTTTAATGCTTGCTTTAAGCTCCAAATTAAATTCTGGTGTTTCTAAATTCGATAAATCAACAACTGGAGAAGCCGGAGAAATAGAGAAAGATCCTCCTTCATCAGCATCCGTAATACTGGATTGTAAAATATTCAATACTGAAGCTAATCCTGCAGGCATATCAGATTGTCCAGCATGCACAGAAACATCCATTGTATACTCAACAGAATATTTAGATTTTTCAGTTGCCGTTGAATCCTTTTTACTTGAATAGTTTGCATTAAAATCTGCCTTAATGCTAAATAAACCTGCTTTAAAGCTTGTTCCTCCTTTGACACCTGCCGCAACTTTAGAACTTGATTTATCAACTGTGGTGGAAGATGCTGCTGCAGAGATATTGGCTTTAAAGTCAATTTGAACATCATCAATAGCAATGTAAGGAATAGGAACAATGGTCAATAACGGAACAATCAATTTTGTTAAATTTCCATTTTTGTTATAGTAAAAAGTCACATTAACTGCGTTTTTCTCACCTGTTTGTTCATTCGTATTTAACCCAACTTGCTGAATAAATTCCCAACTTGTTTTAGCAGCCATTGCTTGTGCTTTAATTGCTGCATCTAAAGGACCTCCGATTAATGATGAGAACGGAAGTGCTTGTAAGGCATTCGTTGCAACTGTGGAGGGTGTAGTATCGATTGGCATTATAATTAGTTTTAAATTCTATCTTACTCTGTTTAGGTTTTTCAGATTCCACCTTTGTATAGTTGTTTTTATAGCTTATAATTTCTGACTACAAATTTGCGGGATACTAAAACTTTCTCTATTGGGGGAAACCCTAATTTGATTCAATTAGGGGTAAATATTAAGACAGGATGGAATAAGAAAACATGCTGTGAGTGCTTGAAAAAGCAAGATTTAATGCACAAAAAAAGCCGCACAAACTACAATAGCTTGTGCGGCTGAAATATTATTATTTAAGTTCTACTATGCCTCAGTAGTTGGCCCACCAAAATTCATTGGAATGGCTTGCTGCTGTTCGTGTGTTTTAATTTTACCGTGTAATGATTCATATTTTGCAATATTATCACGCAACGCTAGCATTAATTTCTTGGCGTTTTCAGGAGTCATAACTACTCGAGATTTAACTTTACCTTTTGGCACACCAGGCATTAGTTGAACAAAATCAACTATAAATTCGCTCGTAGAATGCGTAATGATTGACAAATTAGTATACTGCCCTTCAGCCACTTCTTCAGGTAATTCAATATTAATATGATTGGGATTTTTTGGTTGATTTGAATCGTTCATTTTATTGTTTTTCGCTTATTCATTTAAAGATACAAAAAAAGCCCTGACGATAAGGTCAGGGCTTTATAAATTATTCTTTTCGTTTATTCGCTGTCTTTCGTCAACTGATCATATTCAGCTTGACTTCCAACTACCAATTTTTGAAATTCTCTGAATCCTGTACCTGCTGGAATCTTATGTCCAACAATTACATTCTCTTTCAATCCTAACAAGTAATCGTCTTTACCGTTTAGAGCAGCCTCATTCAGTACTTTTGTAGTTTCCTGGAATGATGCAGCAGAGATAAAGCTTCGTGTCTGTAACGACGCTCTTGTGATCCCTTGAAGTACTGGAGAAGAAGTTGCAGGAATTGCTTCCCTTGCTTCAACTAACGTTTTATCCTTACGTTTCAACATTGAGTTTTCATCTCTCAATTTACGCGCAGTGATAATTTGTCCAGCTTTCATTGATTCAGAATCTCCTGGCTCAACAACAACTTTCTTACCGTATAATGCGTCATTCTCATCAAAGAAGTCAGCTTTGTGTACGTTTTGGTTTTCTAATAATTTAGTGTCACCAGCTTGTGTGATTTCAACTTTCAACATCATTTGACGTACAATTACCTCAAAGTGTTTATCGTTAATTTTCACCCCTTGTAATCGGTAAACTTCTTGAACTTCATTCACCAAGTATTCTTGAACGGCTGTTGGCCCCTTAATATTCAAGATATCTTTTGGTGTAATTGCTCCATCAGTTAATGATTGTCCAGCTTTCACGTAATCATTCTCCTGAACTAGGATATGTTTAGAAAGCGGTGCTAAGTACTTACGTACAACACCTGTTTTAGACTCAATAATAACCTCACGATTACCTCTT
>CAKZPK010000534.1 GCA_937139035.1 uncultured Crocinitomix sp.
CAATCACTTAATGGGACATTCATTAACAGTAATAAGTGCTCCAAAGACACGGTAATTGAAGACAAGGCTAAACTAATGTTGGGGAAGGAACTTTTTTTTGTAAAACACATTTATGACATCAAAGAAGAGGTTGAAGAGCAGACCATTGTAGAGGAGGAAAAGGAAATAGTTTATTATTGTTCAGAAAATGGATGCAATTACGAGTCTGTTAAAGAAGGTTACTGCGAAGAGCATGAGGTTAAACTAAAATTAAAAAGATAATTAATGGGGAGTTATGTAAATAGAAATTTACTTAGAAATGAGGAAGTGGTTTACGAAACACATCATCATTGGACCCATTATCTATCATGGAGAGGGGTGCTCAGTCTATTTATCCTGCCCACAATCGATCACTATTGTAATGAGTTTGTGATTACAAACCGCCGAGTAGTAATTAAAAAAGGTTGGCTCTTCTTTTGGTCACTTGAAATTAACCATAATCAAATTGAAGCAATTTTAGTACACCAGAGCATTTTGGGAAGATTATTTAATTTCGGATCAATTACTGTTTCAGGATCAGGAGGAACAAAAAAGAAGTTTAATCAAGTCTCAAGCCCAAATCGTTTCAGACAAATTTTTCAAGAAACTATAAACGATTATTGAATATGTTTTTAAAAAAAAAGCAAGAGCAACCGAAAAGTAGTCGCGTCAAAAATTTGATGAACATAGCGACTATTCTCACCGTGACATTGGCCGTATTAAAAGCACTATACTATAATTTTATTTCAATTAAAATCGCTGCGGTCGTGTTGGTTGGATTGGCCATTATATTAGCGATTAAAAGTCCGATCGCAAAAATTGCGGCTACGCTTATAGCGGCTTATGTGTTTTTTGTAAATTCTTCTGAAGGAAATAGTGATATAATTATTGGCTCAATAGGCGCGTTTTTAGCTTTAACATTAGCCGTTGTAGGTATTTATATCGCCGTTGGAGGGAGGCTAAAGTGATTCTTTCTTAATGAAATGTTTGTCCTATCTAATCAAAATGAACACATTCGATATTCCATTATAATATCTCCAAATTTCTCAGTCACTAAGTTTACTTTTGGATTGAAATTTATTAGGTCTTTCCAAACTAACCTTTTATCGAAAATCTTAATAAAATCTTTTCCAGAGCAGGTTAAATCCGTATTTTCCCAGAATAAATCTTTTTCCTTTTTTGTGAGAATTGGTTTACTGTTGGATAAGGCTATTTCTAGTTCAACTATACTAATTTTAGAAATTTTGAAATCAAATTTATTTGATGGATATAATTCTTCCTCATGCTCAAAATTATTGGTAATAATGATCGGATAAATGGTAAGTTCTTCGAATGAACACTCTATATGTAGTTCTTTTTTTAAATGATCAAAATCATTTTCAATCTCAATTCTGTCTTTATCGATTTGTTCTATAGCCTTTTTAATGGCTCCTTTGTCATCATAAATTTCCTTAATAGTAGCTCTGCTTCGTGTTCCTTTTAATTGCCCTACAATTAGTACTTTGTCTTTATAAGCTAACAAATCAAAATCTCCTTGTCCTACACGGTGATTTTCTGAATAGATAGTAAATTGAGCTTCGCTGAATAAGAATTGAACATATTTTTCCAAATTGATTGAATGTTCTTTCTTCATCAAATTCTCAAACCGAATTTTACTTGCCAAAATATCAGGATAGTTTTTATTCGAGAAAATACCGCATAGAAATAAATAATTATCTCCAAACTTAATTAATGGATACCAATTAAGATCAATCTTTTTAAGTGATTTGATATTATGAAAATCTAAGCTAGACCATTCCAAAATGTCACGAATATCTTTCTTGTTCTTTATGTTTGTTCTAGTCTGCGAATCTATTACACATTCTCTTTGGTGTAGAGCAAATACAGGGGGAGCAACTTCGGACGAGATTTCCATAAATTTAAGCACAGCTTCATCCAGTACTTCGATTTTTTCTGAAATAGCCTTTCCTATTAATGACCCTTTATCCATGTATTCGTTCCAAACTTTATTTCCCGCAACAGATAGGGCAGTCATTACCTTTAAAAAGTCTCTAGCCTTGAATTCAAACCCCTTTTTAGTGATAACTTTGTCGAGAAGAAAATGACGCTCGTATTGATAATACTGACGTTCAATTCTTATATAATATTCCGCCTTTTCTTCAGAAAGTCTCGGGTCATTTGAAATTCTGGTTTCATGATCTTCAAAAATAAAACCGAATAAATTATGACTGTAATTGTGATGAACTGCGATTTTAACATTGTTTATTGCCCAACGTTTTTGATAACCTCGGTCGGGATGTTTTAACGAAACTCTATCATTTTTAAGAAAATCAAGGTTATAACCTTGATAAACATAGCGATCAATGACATAATTGAAGATGTCTAACTTTTCAAATGATTTAAATAGCTTTTTGAGTCTTTCAAATTCACCCTTGTTCTTTTGTAACTGACTTAACTCGGATTTGTATTTTTCAAAAAACACTTCATGATAAGGTGATGGATTTCCAAATTTAGGTTTCAGTTTAACATATCTTGCTAAAATTAAATTGAAAACAGATAAAATATTCGGATCATCAATAAGTGGGCTTGGGTTTTTGAAACGATTGTATTCATAATAGATGACTAATCGGATAAAGAATTTTTCAAGCGACAAATTTCGTAAATAGCCATCAAATTGTTTTAACTCTAACTCAATTGTAGAATTAGTACCCCGCCAAAAAGTGAGTTCTTTTAACAATGTATGATCCGTAATTAAATCCTTAATAAAGGAAAAATGTTCTTGCTGAAGAAAGGCTTTTTTCTTCAGAATAATTTCAATTGATTGATCCTTGTAGTTCGGGGCGTTCAATAAGAAATGAGTTAGTTTTGGACTGACTGAATTTTGTCCGAAATATATTTCGACCAACCTTTCACCGTGGTTTTCTAATATGTTTTTAAGGCTATTAACGTTTAGCTTATCCTCATTTTTTCTGAGGAAAGTAAAAGCTTTAAAAAACTGTTTTTTGTCACAAAGGACATTGAATTTCTGGGTATCAAACATAACTTACATTTATATAGTTATCCTAATGGAAATAAATGTAGTGTTGAAACAAAGGTATGAAAATTATTTATGCAATCAATTTTCGCCGTTGGGAACTTGATTAGCAAGATTGGGCAATTAGCTTTTTGCTGTATAAAGGAAATTCGAGAAAGTGCGATAAGTATATTCTTACGCGAAAGGCAGATCAAAAATCGGTCTCCACTTTGGCGACTGAAGAATACATTGAACAGGAAATCAATAAACGGATAATGGAGGGCAAAAGGGAAATTGATCTAGCAAGACTCAAAGAGGAAAATAAGCACTTGAAAAAACAGTTGCGGAAAAGTGAAGCTCGAAATACCAATTTGGAAGCCAAAAAATCAGGTGATCTAAAAGAGATCGTAGGGTTAATTACAACTCATCCGCCAAGTTTGATAGGCGGTAAAATTGAATTACCAACAGAATTAAACGGCATCAAAATGACCGATTTAATGGGGATGGTGAATAGTTGCCGAAGCAGATGGGGAGATGAAACCTTTGGTCGGGTACTTGGCATAACTATGACGATTGGTGATGATCTTGAATTATTGAAGACAATTGAGAATTTATTAGAAACTAAAAAGGGAGAAGAAAATGGAAACTAATCAACCTACGTCGAACTTCGGTGGACGAGTGAGTAAAAAAATACTGACACGAAAAGAAGCTGCGGACTTTTTATCGGTGTCATTAACCACGCTAAAAGCGTGGACAGATCAACAATTATTAATCGCATACAAATTAGGAGGGAGGGTGTATTATAAGGAGAAAGAAATCTTGAAAGCGTTGAAGGCTTTTTAAGGAGAAAGAGAGTGAGATTTTAATAACTAAAAGAGGAGAAAGAATGGAAGTAATCACAATTGAGAAAGAAGCATATTATAAATTGCTAAAGGAGTTTGCAGTTATGGTCAAAAAGGCAGCAGAACACATCAAAAAAGAAAGCGAATGGATCGGTGAGATTGAAGCAAAAAAATTACTAGGCATTAAAAGCAGAAGTAAAATGCAACAGCTCCGGGATAAGGTATTGGTTGAGTTTAGTCAATACGGAAAAATTATTCGCTATTCTCGGAGCAGTATTCTACGTTTTATTGAGAAGCATAGGGTATGCTAATAATTGTATTGTACTATATATGGGACTGGAGATTTATTTTCAGTCCTATTTGTTTCATGTAATTTACTATCTTTCAACTAAACTACTTTAACCCATTAGAATGAAAAAAGAATCGAAAATTGATAATTATTGTTCGTCATGCATGGGCGTTAGAAATCACAAAACTCTTCACGAAAAAATCGAATATGGTTCGGAAGACTACCATTGTCGTTGGATATACTCAATGGTTGAATGTCTTGGATGTGAAAATATATCATATAGATCAGTATTTGAGGATTTAGAATCAATGCATGATGATCACGAAAATCGACAAGAAGATTATATCACAGTGCATACATATCCAATTGCACTTCAAAATCATAGATCACTTAAACGTATTTGGGAATTGCCAGATCAGGTAAAATTGGTTTATGACGAGTCGCTTAGAGCTTTTGCTAACGGCTGCTATTTATTGACGGGGGTAGCGTTCAGAGCAGTAATAGAAGCAGTTTGCATGGATAAGGGGATTAAGGCTCGAAATTTAGAAGTGAAAATTAACAAGTTATTAAGTAATAAATTCATAACTGAAAGTGAAGCAACACGGCTTCATGCCATTAGATTCTTAGGGAATGATGCCGTTCATGAGATGCTAAAACCTAAAAAAGAGGTTTTATATTTATTATTAGACATAATCGAACATTTATTAAATAATTTATATTTGATCGATATTGAAATTTCAGCAAACCGCAATTTAAAAGGAATAATTACTGATTTCTATCAGTTTAATAAATTACTCAATTCTAAATTGAGATTATTCTCGTCAGAAGACGAATTTACTATTTCTACCCTCCTAGGGAGAGATTCAAGAAGGATTAAAGATAATATAGACTTTCTTAGGGATGAATTAATCGAAAAAATAAATAAGGTAGAAATTGAGTATATTGAAATAGGTCGAACAGAAGGTGTTAAAGGAACAAAGAACTTTAAACAATATTTTAATAAGAAAGTAAATAAGCCTATTTCAGCCCATTAGAATAGTCAATTTGTTGTACCTATGTTGTACCACCAACTTTCTAAAAAACAAAAAGTCCCAACTTCTAAGGGTCGGGACTCTTCTATCTACGAGAAATGGAAGCTCCCGTAAAGTGCTGTAAATGAAATAAAAAAGCCCTCCAGAAATTCTGAAGGGCTTCTTCCGTACTCGAGGCGGGACTTGAACCCGCACGTCCTAATGGACACAAGATTTTAAGTCTTGCGTGTCTACCAATTCCACCACTCGAGCATAATTATTATTCAAGCTTCGTAAATGTGCTGTCTAATGACTAAACACTAGCTGAAGTTGAGTTGAGCGGGAGACGGGGCTCAAACCCGCGACCTCCACCTTGGCAAGGTGGCGCTCTATCAACTGAGCTACTCTCGCTTATTATGCTTTTTCTAACAAAGAACTTTTTCTTTGCGGGCGACAAATATATGACTAATTCTTTAAAACAAAAAACAATTTGAAATTAATTTTTCACTTAATTCTGTCAGAACTATTATTTGATGTTTTTATTTGAATATTTACGGTGCATTTGATGAATCATACCGTCTGATAATCCGATCTTTGGCACTAATAGTTCCTCACATTCTAATTTTTTGATGATTTTTAGAAAAATTTTCGTTGCAGGCACAATTACATCTGCCCGATCGGGTTTAAGTTTATATTTTGATATTCTTTTGGATAAACTTAATGACCTCAAATCAACACTCAAGTCTTTTAATTCTTTAACTGGAATGGCCTCATTTCCTTTTTTACCAAGTAGTTTATGTATCTTATTAATATTTCCGCCAGTGGCAAATACCAAATAATCTTTATTCGGCCGCACATTCTTACTTAACCAATTTTCAATTTTAGGCCAAATATCACCTTCAACTTTATCCTTTAGCATACGAATAGTACCTATTTTGAAAGATTTCGCATTAGTCTTTTCACCTTTGTAGAAAATTGATATTTCTGTACTACCACCTCCAACATCAATAACAATGAATGGTTGACTTAAATCGTAGTCGTCTACCAATAAAAAACTAGAAAAAATTATGCTGGCTTCTTGATCGCCGTCAATTATTTCCAATGATACGCCGGTCTCCTTTTTAATCATGGCTTGTATCTCCTTTCCATTAGATGCTTCTCGCATGGCTGAGGTGGCACATGCACGAAGTTCAACAACATCAAAGACTTCTGCAATTAACTTAAAAGCAAGCATTGATTTTTTAAATTCTGTTGCTTTTTGTTTAGAAATAAGACCATTTTCAAAAACCTCCAACCCTAATCGTAAAGGAATTCGTGTATAAGAGATTTTTTTGACTAATGATCCTTCATTAGCATCATCTACTTCACCGATTAATAGTCGTGCGGCGTTGGTTCCAACATCTATTGCCCCAAATTTCATAGTAGTAATTAAAGGTTTTTAGCGCATTGATTAACGCTAGTTTTTGGATTTAAAATAATGATAAATTTCGTTTTGTGCGTTGTATTTCTCATTCAAATCTGACTTGACATTTTTATTTCGTTGAAGTGCGTCAATTGCTCTTGCCTTTTGATTGTCTAAAAAACAAGCATCTAGCATAAATTGAAGGTCTTTCTGAAGGCTTTTGTCATAAATAGGAACTGTTACCTCAATTCTACGATCTAAATTTCTGGTCATCCAATCTGCAGAGGATATGAAATATTTTTCTTCTCCACCATTATGAAATACGAAAATTCGAGTGTGTTCTAAAAACTGTCCAACAATACTTCTAATTGTTATGTTCTCACTTAGTCCTTCAATTCCCGGAACTAGGGCGCAAATTCCTCTTATTACTCCATTAATGACAACACCGGCAGATGAAGCTTCATATAGCTTCTTAATGATTTTAGGATCTACTAGATTGTTCAGCTTAATTGTTATTTTGGCTTCTTCACCATTTTTTGCATTAGCAATTTCTTTTTCAATTAATCCAATGAGTTTACGACGAATATTGAAGGGAGAAACAAGTAATTCTCTGAACACACTTCTATCAATGTTATTTTTGAATATTTTGAATACTTTCTCTACTTCTCTGGTAATTGATTTATCAGCAGTTAATAGCGAACAATCCGTATAAATATTGGCAGTTTTTTCGTGAAAATTCCCGGTTCCAATATGTGCAACCATTTGAATTTTATTACCAACCTTACGTTTAATTAAGAACAATTTCGAGTGTACTTTTAGGTTTTGTACGCCAAACAATACATTTACACCATTATCTTCTAAATAATTTGACCAAGTAATGTTGTTGGATTCATCAAACCTTGCTTTTAATTCTATAATGGCAGTAACTTTAATTCCATTTTGGGCGGCACTTATTAACGCATTAATGATATGCGAATTTGGAGCAACTCTATACAGGTTAATTTTTATAGAGATTACTTTAGGATCAATCGCCGCCTCGCGTAAAACATCAATTACGTGCTGAAATCGTTGAAAAGGGAAAGTTAAAAGTATATCCTTTGTGAGGATCTTTTTTATAATAGGTTCTCTGTTATTTTTTAATTCAGGATGAACGACCGGTTTTAGTTTTTTAAATCGGAAAGACTTGTTGCCAAAATCAGGAAAATTCATGAAGTCCTTAAAGTTATGATAAGTTCCTCCAGGAATAATGTTCTCTCCAGGTTTTAAACCCAAAGCCTCCATCAAATATTGCAGCTGATCAATTGGCATGGCCGAATCAAAAACAAAGCGAACAGTGTCTCCTTCTTTGCGCATCTCTACGCTCTCCTTCATTTTTTCCAAATAACTCTTTGAAATATCATCATCCACATCCAACTCAGCATCACGAGTTATTTTAAATGCATGTGCAACAATTAAATCAAACTTGAAAATTGAAAATATCTCAGCTAAATTAAAGCGAATGATATCATCCAATAAAATCAGTTTATTAGGACCATTTTCTTCTGTGGGTATAATAACAAAACGTTCTGCATTTGCCGGAATTTCAATTAACGCATATTTTACCTTGGTTTTTTCAAAATCCATCATTTTAATACCAAGATAATTTCCGCCATCCTTAAGCTGTGGAAATCTTCGCTTAGATGAAAGCATAATTGGTACTATTTGAGGACGGATATTTTCTCGAAATTGGGTTTGAATAAAATCAATTTCAGCCTCCTTTAAGTGTTTGCCATCAGTTTGTAAAATATGATGCTCTCTTAACTCACGAAGTAATTTTTGATAGGACAACTCGAATAAACGTTGTTGGTCTAAAACTACATGCTTAATCTTTTTTAGCAATGCTTTTGGTCCTCCGTCAAAACCCTCAACTTTTGTTTTCTTAATAGCGATTAACCTTCGGATAGATGCAACACGGACACGATAAAACTCATCCATATTGTTCGAATAAATACCTAAAAACCGAATGCGTTCAACTAAGGGGTTTGATATATCCAAAGACTCTTGTAATACACGTTCATTGAATGACAACCAACTTAATTCGCGATTGAATAATTTCATTATACCTTAAAATTCAAATGATAAAACGTTATGTCTATAACTAAAAACACCAGCCACTTAAAAAATAGCTGGTGTTTTCACCTCAAAAAACTATGTTTCCATGAAAAAACATATTTCAAAGATAGATTAAAATTTGATTTGTCCAAATAAACTAGCGGAAAAAAAATGTTAAATTTTATTGGACCAATAAATTGCATCCTCTGATGTCAGAATTGTCAAATCTGCCAACAACTTGAAAAGTTTCATTATTTACTCTTCCTAAATCTTGTGTTGCTATAAACGCACAAGAATGAATATTTGCTAAGTCAATAATATTTATGCCACCAGTTTTATTTTCAACTAGTTCGAAAGGGTCAGAGTGAGATCGTGTTAATATTTTCATCCATGGCGGACACTTAAATTGCAAACCTTCACTGTAGGCCTGAGAAAGTAATTCTGTCATACCATATTCTGAATGTATGATTGGGGCAGAAAAATGAGAACGCAAAACTGCATGCAGTTCATCTTTAATCATTTCCTTACGTTTACCCTTCATACCTCCTGTTTCCATAATAATGCATTCTGAAAGATCAGGTGAAAATTTTTCTCCAAAATCTAACAAGGCATATGTCACTCCAATTAATAATATTTTTTTTCCCTTATTTTTTTTAATTATTGTATCAAGTTCTTCATATTCATCCAGAAAAAAACCGCTATCAGAATGGTTGGACATTTCAATAAATTGATCCACCATATAAACCAAAGAAGAACCTTCTCTTTCTAAGTAAGAAGGGAGCAGTCCTAGAACCAAATAATCTTTGATTGATCCGTAATTAAGTTCAAAACCTTTAATGAATGAGTTCTCATATAATAAAGGATCTTTTACATGGTGTTTACTGGTAACCATTCCAGTTGTTCCGCTGCTGCTAAATGTAATTGCTGGGTTCTCATTAAAACAAACAACCTGATGGGTTTTGAAAAATGAAATAGGTAAAAACGGAATTTTTGAATAATGATCAATCGTCTTGGCATTAATTTTTAAATGGGCGCAATAGGTTTTGTAAACAAGGTTATTCCTCAACTGATAGTTGAAAAGTTGAATTGCTTTTGTGTTAAATTCTTCCTCATTTGCAATTGAAAAAACAGACTGAGGTTCAAAATGTAATTTATCTTCGTTTTGCGCGTTCACTTTATTATTAATAACTTTAGAGACATTAAGGTGAACTTACCCTAAAATTGATAAGAACTCATGCACGCAAAAATAAAACTTATTTTCTCCTTCCTTGTACTAAGTGTGTTAGTTTCTTCATGTTTCAAAAGTGAAGAGTATCCTATTGAGCCAATAATTTCAGACCCAATTTTTATTTTTTCAGGGGCTAGTGCTCAACTTACTTTTAGCTTTACAGATGGAGATGGCGATATTGGCCTTGCTCCTGAAGATACGCTAGCGCCTTATAATTCAGCTTCATATTTTCACTATAACCTTCATGTAGATTATTATGAAAAAGATGATGTAAATGGATGGCAACGGGGGAGAGATATCGAAGGAGACTCTATTGTATTTCAATATCGATTGAAACCAATTGTAGTAAAAGGAAAAGCCCGTGGAATTAAAGGAACAATGGATGTGACCATGATTAATTTTTCAAACCCATTTTCAACAGAGTCTGATACCATTAAATACACCATCAAATTAATTGATAAAGCATTGCACGAAAGCAATGTGATTGAGACAAACGAGATATATCTGTAGAGTAATATCAATGAATTTATTGGTGTAAGTCAACAAAATGGGTGTAAATCAGAAAAAAGACCTATTTTTATAATGAATTGCAGTTATAAGACTTGATAAAAAATTTCAATACTGCCCAATTTTTAAATAAATTGATTTGTCAATAAAATGCTAATTTACATCCTTTCACGAGGTGCTACACTCTATTCTACATCACGCATATATAGAGCCGCACTAAAAAGGAGGCATAATGTCCGAATTATAGATCATATGGAATGTGATTTATTAATAGAAGACGGACGATTCATTGTCGTTTATAATAATGAAGTTTTACTGAAACCTGATTTGGTTATTCCAAGAATTGGAAGTTCTGCAACAGTATATGGGACAACAGTTGTGCGGCATTTCCAGGAGATGGGCGCCCCAGTGCTAAATACCCCTTCAGGTATCTTTAATTCACGTGATAAATTCAGGAGTTTGCAATTGTTAGCTGGGCAAAATATCCCAATTCCAGCAACTTATTTTTCAAATGATTTACATCAGGCCGAGCGAATTGTTAAACGTAAATTAGGTTATCCTTTTATTCTAAAAGTTCTTGAAGGGACACAAGGTTTAGGGGTACATTTAATTAAGAATGAAATTGAAGCCTATCAAATGTTCGACCGCTTTTCAATTGCAAATAAGCGCGTTATTTTACAGGAGTTTATCGAAGAGTTTAAAGGGAAGGATTTGAGAATTTTCATTGTAGGCAATAAAGTGGTTGCTGCTATGATGCGAATTGCCAGTGCTGATGAATTTCGTTCAAATATTCACCGCGGTGGAAGTGGACAACGTGTTGTCTTGTCAGAAGAAGAGCGTGAAATTGCAATTCGAGCAGTGAAAATATTAGGTTTGCAAGTGGCAGGAGTTGATATTTTGCGTTCTAAAAAGGGAGCATTGATTATTGAGGTAAATTCATCTCCTGGTTTAGAGGGGATAGAAGGAGTGACCGGAGTTGAAGTGGCAGAAGAGATAATCCGCTTTATTGAAGAAAAGTATTAGAATGAAAATTTATAATAAAACAATAAAACCTGGAGAAGAATGCACAGTTCAAATACCTGTGGCTAATTTACCCTCTGGAACCGAAATTGATTTATTTGCGCATGTTTACCGAAGCAAGGTGAAAGGACCTACTATCTTATTAACAGGAGGTGTGCATGGTGATGAGATTAATGGGGTTGAGATTGTACGCAGAGCTGCTCAAGATAAGTTGTTTAGTTCTTTGCTTTGTGGTTCTGTTATTACAGTTCCTTTGCTTAATGTTTATGGATTTATAAATTTTTCGCGTGGTTTTCCTGATGGAAAAGATGTAAATAGAGGATTTCCAGGAACAAAAAATGGATCTCTATCTTCCAGAATTGCACATACTTTTACTAATTATATACTTCCTGCTGCCGACTTAGCGATTGATTTTCATACAGGAGGAAAGAGTATTTATAATTTCCCGCAATCCAGATATACGGCAGAGGATCCTGAGAGCTATAGATTAGCACAGGAAATGAACATGCCATGCACTTTAAAGTCAAGCTTAATTCCTAAATCACTGCGTAAAACGGCTTTTGGAAAAGAAATTCCAATGGTTGTTTTTGAAGGTGGGGAATCACTTCGCATTGATGATTATTCTGTGAATGAAGGTTTGCGAGCGATAAATAATGTGTTGGTTCAACGTGGCATGATTAAAGGAGAGGTGAATAATGTCGAATCTCATTCTTTTTTGAAAAAGACTTGGGTTCGGGCTACCCGATCTGGAGTTGTGATTTTGGAGAAAAAATCGGGAGATTTTGTAAAGAAAGGAGAAATACTTGCACGCATAACTAACCCATACAACACCTATCAGTCAAAAGTGTTGTCAAAAGTGGAAGGATTCATTTTTGGACATAATAATAACCCTGTAATAAATAAGGGAGACGCCTTATTTCATATTGGATATAACCTAAAAAATTAAACTTATGATGCATTTTGTTTTAGAAGATATTGACCCAGTAAAAGCCAAAAATTTTGCTTTATTTTTAAAAGAAATGAATGAAATTTCTTTACTAATAACAGTTGCTGGTGCACCTTTCGTTTCAGATAGTGCATTGGTTGTGGATGAAGAAAAGGGGGCTAGTTTGTTGGAGTTAGAAGAGGATATTTATGAGGTGAAGTTTAAAGGTCAATCTAACAACGGTGAGGTAACTAGCGGTTATTTTGAGGTGTATGAAGATAAAAAGCGATTGCTTGAAATTTCTTATTCAATAAAACAAGGAGCGGCAATTGCTTTGCGGGCTAAATTAAACTGCGAAGGAGAGTCTTTGGTAAGAGAGGAGTTGGAGCGAGCATTTGAGCGTGATTTTTCTCAAGAAGCGCATGATTATATGGAGACCCCATTAGAGGAAATAAGAAAACCAAAATTGCAAATATCAGATTTGCTAGATTCAGTTGAAGATGAGGCACAACCAAGTTTAGAAGAAATATTGGGTGAAAGTAATAAGCCCAATGTAGTTGGAAACCCTGAGCCAATTATCGAGCAGTTGGAAGAGGAAGATAGCATGGAAGAAATTACGGAAGAATTAGCCGAATTAACACAAAGAGTTCAAGAAGCTATTATTGATACACGATACATGATCTCTATGCTAAACAGTTTGAGTCATGACATTACCAGAGGTGCTACAATCAACATTGAAGAACTTGAACTAGGTTCTGAAAAATTGGAAAATGGAGCTTTGGTTGAAATGTTAGATGATGAATCAAATGACTATAAAATCACGTTCCGAAGAGGAAGCTTAGAAGATATGGTAGAGGTGTCATTTTTCCTTGAAAAAGATGACGTGCTAATTTTTAGCGTTTACTTCTCGTCTGATGGTGTTGGAAGAATTTCTTCGTCTAGTAATCAAAGTAAGATTATTCTCAAAAAAGTGAAAAATCACTTATTGTAGAAAATCAACAACCTTATTATAAAATTCAACGGGTGCTTCAGCGTGTATCCAGTGGCCTGATTCTTCTATTGAATAAATTTCAGATTGAGGAAATTTAGTATGAATATCAGCATAATCTGATTCTAGGATGTAGTTTGAACGCCCTCCTCTGATAAATAAGGTGTCAACAGAAATTTGATCAAATTCAATGGCATCAATAATGCGATAAATTTCTCGCGACAATACGGGGATGTTAATACGCCATGCCAATTGACCTTTTTCAATCCAATAAAGATTTTTTAGCAAAAATTGACGAACACCCAATTCCGAAACAAATTCACTTAAAATTTTATCAGCATTTCCTCGTGTTTTAACTACAGATAAATCAATCGCGTTTAAGCCCTTCAAAATTTGCTCGTGATGCATAGGGTACTGTTTGTGCGAAATATCAACAACAATCATTTTATCTAAAAGCTCCGGATGGTTTTTAGCAAAATTAATGACAGTCTTCCCACCCATTGAATGACCAATTACATTGATTTTAGATAATCCCAAATCTTTAACTAAAGTATAAAAATCATCTGCCATCAATTCATAGTTGAAATCATCAGAATGGGGAGAATGTCCATGGTTACGTTGATCTACTAAATAAACCACATAACGCTCTGCAAATTTTTTAGCTAGTGTTTGCCAGTTATCTGATGATCCAAACAATCCGTGTAATATAAATAAAGGCTTTTTGTTTAGGTTTTCTTGCCCTTCTTCATTCCCAATTACTCTATAATGTAATTTCATATTTGTCTAAAATCTATGCGTCTAATTCACGTTGATACATCATAACTGTATTTTCCAAACCTAAATACAAGGCATCTGAGATTAAGGCATGACCAATTGAAACTTCTGCCAAATTAGGGATGTTCGTTTTGAAGTATTTTAAGTTCTTAAGGTTTAAATCATGACCAGCATTGATTTCCAAACCGCATTCTTGCGCAACATTGGCTGCTTCACGGTAAGGAGCAATCGCTTTTTCTTTATCTGTATCAAATAAGTCCGCATATGGCCCCGTGTAAAACTCAATCCTATCAGCACCTAATTCTGCAGCCTTTGTAATCATGGCAGCATCAGTTTCAATAAAAAGTGATGTACGAATGCCCATTGCTTTAATTTCTGAAATTATTCCTTTCAAAAAATCAGCTTCTTTTAACGTGTCCCACCCGGCATTAGAGGTTAATACGTTTGGTGGATCTGGAACTAATGTCGCTTGTGCAGGTCGCACTTTTCTCAAAAGCTCCATGAAACGCTCATTAGGATATCCTTCGATATTAAACTCTGTAGTAATTTTGTCTGCAAGTTCTATAACATCCTTGCTTGTAATGTGACGTTCATCTGGTCGCGGATGCACAGTAATGCCATCTGCACCAAATATCTCACAATCAATCGCAACCTGTACAACATTAGGGGTGTTTCCCCCTCGTGCATTACGTATTGTTGCAATTTTATTAATGTTCACGCTTAATTTTGTTCCCATTTCCTCAAGTAAAAGAATTTTGTCTGCAAATTTAGAAAGGATAGCACAATAAATACTTAAATTAGCACGTAAATTAATTAATGCTCACGTTGAGCAGGAAAAGAACAAGAAAAGCCCAAATGAGAGCAGAAGAACTCATATCGGAAATGATTCCACCGCTGAAGTACAGTGAAACTGGCGAAAAAGCACTCAATTGGATGAATGAATTTCGAGTGAATCACTTACCAGTGGTTAAAGGAAATCAATATATAGGCCTATTATCTGAAAATGATATTTATGATATGCCAGACCCAGCACTTCGACTGGATGAATGTTTTTTGAATCTACCTAAACCATTCATCTATCTCAATTCTCATGCCTATGAGGTGATGAAATTGATTGCTGATTCTAAAATTACTGTTGTTCCAATTCTAAATGACAATAATGAATATATCGGTTGTACAGATTTACTTTATCTAATGTCACAAATTACAGGTGTTATTTCAATTAAAGAACCTGGTGGGATTTTGGTTTTGGTAATGAATACGCATGATTATACATTAACTGAAATTGCTCGAATTGTTGAAGAGAATAACGCGAAAATTTTAAGTTCTTATATTACTTCTGCACCAGAGTCTACTGAAATTGAGGTTACAATAAAAATCAATACAGTTGATTTAGATCGCATTATTCAAACCTTTAATCGATATGATTATGTGATCAAAGCAAGTTTTGCTAAAGGAGACACAAATGACGGGCTTAAGAGACGTTATGATGAGCTCATGAATTACTTAAACATGTAACAATGAGAGTTGGAATTTACGGCAGATCATTTGATGATTCATTTATCCCTAATATTCAGGAACTGTTTGATACCTTGATGGAATTTGGTTGGAGTGTTTCCATTTACCAACCATTTAGGTCATATCTTTCTCCTCGATTGCATATTGATGAATTAGATAATGTCTTTAATAAACATCAGGATATCAAGGATAGTATTGATGTTTTAATTTGCATTGGTGGTGATGGTACCTTTTTGGAGACCATTAACATTGTTCGTAATAGCGGAATTCCAATTCTAGGGGTCAATACTGGAAGATGAGGCTGTTTGGCCTCTACGTATAAAGAGAATATAGTAAATGTCTTAAATTCAATAAAAGACAATAAATATAGGTTGCAAACAAGATCAATGTTAAACTTGATTACAGAGGAGCAACTTTTTGGAGAAGATAACTTTGCCTTAAATGAATTAACGGTTCATAAAAAGGATAGTTCTTCTATGATCACTATTCATACTTATATTGGAGATTTATATTTGAATAGTTATTGGGCGGATGGGTTGATTGTTGCTACACCTACAGGGTCTACAGCTTATTCTCTTAGCTGTGGAGGGCCAATTATGGTTCCTGGGGCGCAAGACTATGTAATAACCCCAATTGCTCCGCATAATTTAAACGTTAGACCAGTTGTTGTTCCAGATGATCGTACGATTCGTCTAAAAATTGAAGGTCGTGGTAAAGAGTACTTATGTTCGCTTGATTCTCGCTCTGTAACAATTGATTCTGCAGTGGAACTAACCATAAAAAAAGCAAATTTTCAGATAAACGTAATTCAAACTGAAAATCAAAACTTCTTAAATACCATTCGTAACAAAATGATGTGGGGGCTTGATCGCCGAAATTAAACGGGTTCGCGTTAAAATTATTGATAAACAATCAATTAACACCTTTAGATTGTTGGATTGCTGATTTCCTTCTAAGCAATTTGTATTGTTAAATTTTTTCAGCTAAATTTATGGCTTATAATATTTTAAAGCCAATTTAATATGAAACAATTCTACAAATCTCGAATTATGCTTACCCTAAGCATAGTTTTTTCTTTTGGAGCAGTAAACCAAGCGCAGGCTCAATGTGAAATCGTTGGGTTAAGTGAATCCTACTGTCTTGATGCTCTACCTGTTTATTTAGCAGGAACTCCTCCTGGTGGAACCTTTTCAGGTCCTGGTGTGGCAGGAGAACTATTCTACCCTGAAGATGCAGGTGTTGGAGTACACACAATTACATACGAATATATACCTGGCGGAGATCGTTGGTATTTGCATTCAAATGCTGGTGACCCATGGGGTAACACGTCAAACAATGACGCAATGAACTTGGCCTTTGGCGTAGAATGGGATTTAGGACTTTTTGAAACCGTTGATGTTGCTACTGTTTTTTCTGGTTCAACTTCATTTGTGTTTATTGACGGAAGTGATGATAACGCTACAGAGTTAAGTGCATTCTTATCTACAAACCTTGCTACAATTGAAGAGTGGGTTGCTGCTGGAGGTGTTTTATTATTAAACTCTGCACCAAACGAAGGTGGAGATATTAATGCTGGGTTTGACGGAACAGTATTGGACTATTCATTTTATATGAATTCAGTAAATGTAGTCGATTTAGCTCACCCTGCTTATGTTGGTCCTAATACACCAACTGCTTCAACTATGACAGGAAGTAGTTATACACATACTCGAGTTTTAGGAACTGGGTATACAAATGTTTTGGTAAACGGATCAGATGTTGCCTTATGTGAAAAAGATTGGGGTGACGGACATGTAATGATGGGTGGAATGACAACATCAAATTACCATAGTCCAGCTCCACAAGGAGCAAATTGGAGAGCAAACTTAATGGTTTACTTGGATGATTATATTGATTTTCCTCCATGTATTGTAACAACGGAGGTTGAAGTGCTAGATGCTGTTTCTCCAGATATCGTTGCTGAATCTGACCTTTATGATGTTTGTTTAGGTGAGGCCTATACATTAACTGGTTCTGGTGCTGAAGGATTTTATTGGGGTGGTGGAATTGTTGATGGTGACCCAATCACTCAAGACGCTGCAGGAACTTACACACACATCTTAACAGGTGTTTCTGATGAAGGTTGTGTTGCAACATCTGATGTAACAGTAAACGTTCATCCTAATCCAATTGTGTATGCTGGTATTGATCAAACGCAATGTACTGGAATGGATATGACATTATCTGGCGAAGGAGCTGATTCTTATGAGTGGTCTCCAGCAATTGTAGATGGAGAATCTTTTGTGGTTACAGAAGGATTAACAACATATACATTGACTGGTACTAATGAATTCGGTTGTGAAGCAACTGATGAAGTTGTTGTTGAAGGAATCGGATTCCCATCAATTACAGCAATTGTTACAGATGAGTATGAATTATACGGAGCTTCTATTGATATCACAGTAACTGGTGGTTCAGGCCCTTATGGTTATACTTGGTCTCATGGTCCAACAACTGAAGATGTAACTGGATTGTATGAAGGTTCTTATACCGTTACAATTGATGATACAGGTGTTGAAGATGGAATTTGTGAGGAAGTTGATTCTACTTTCGTTATTAAAAGATTTGTCGGAGTAGATGAATTAACTGATAGTAAATTGAAAGTATATCCTACACCAGTTAATGATAACGTAACAATCAGTTTTGCTGGTGATTTTAATTATGAGTTAACGGCTATTAACGGAGATATAATCTTCTCTGGAAAAGCAGTTGATCAGGAAGTAATTTCAATGGAAGAACTTTCTGCAGGAACATATTTAATTAAGATCACTTCACAAGGTGAAATAATTACAAAGAAAATTGTGAAGCAATAGTTTTTTTAGCTTCAATTAATCCGCTACGTTCTCGTAGCGGATTTTTTTTTGAATAGATTTAAAGCCAGTCGTTTGCATATTTGCGAACTAGTTCAAGTGCGTTAATTGCTTGGAAGTGAAGGTGCTGATGTAGTTGCTTCAATTCTAGGTGATTAAAAAAAATCTATTCTAGAATAATATCATATTTTTGTATCTATTCAGAGATTTTTCTGAAGAACTATTTAACAACCTAACAATATGAATAAAAATTACTTTTTAACGTGCATGTTATGTGCGCTCGCAGCCTTTGGAATCGCTCCAAGTTGGGCTCAAGTAACAACTTTTTCCTATACAGGTGCAGCTGATACTTATACTGTACCATTAGGAGTTACATCAATTCAAATAGAAGCTTGGGGTGCTCAAGGAGGAGGGTCAAAACCTTGTTCTGGCCCTCTAGAAGATGATGGAGGCCTTGGAGGTTATGCTATCGGAAATTTAGCAGTTACGCCCGGTGAAGTATTAACTGTCTATGTTGGTCAAAAACCTACTACATTAGAAGGTGGTGGCGTAGGCCCTGGAGGATTCAATGGCGGCGGAGATTGTGGTCAATGGGCCGGCGGTGGCGGTGGCGCTTCTGACGTTCGTCAAGACGGAGTTGCATTAACTGATCGTGTAGTTGTTGCTGGCGGTGGCGGTGGCGGAAACGCTGGTTGTCCGCATCACGGAGCTGGTGGAGACGGTGGAGGCCTGACTGGCGTTGATGGTACTATCGGTTCAGGATTTGTTGCAGGAACAGGTGGTACAGCAGTTGCAGGTGGAATCGGTGGTGGTTCTGGTACTGACGGTGCTTTAGGTGTTGGAGGAACAGGTGGATATCATGTTGCTGGTGGTGGCGGAGGCTACTATGGCGGTGGCGGAGCATATGCTGCTGGTGCTGGCGGTGGTTCTTCTTTTTTAGGAGGATTAACTGATGCATCAACTTCTGCTGGAATTAGAACTGGAAATGGTGAGATTATTATTACGATTCTTTGTACTCCAATTACAGTAACAGTTTCTGATTATGAAATTTGTTTAGGAGATGAAATAACGTTAGACGGAGATGCTGATAGTGGCGCAGACGTTGATTGGGATGGTGGAGCTATTGATGGTGAACCATTTACTCCAGGAGAAAGTGGTGTGATAACTTATACGGCTAGTACTGAAGATGGCGGAGATTGTAACTTCTCTGTTGATATCACTGTTTATGAAGCACCAATCGTAGTTGCTGGTTCTGGAGATGAAAACTATTGTGACGGAGAACTAGTTGTTCTTTCAGCTGGTGGTAATGCAGATGATTATGACTGGACACCAACTGATCTTGATCCAGGTATCGGAACACATACTTATGTTTTAACTGGAACTACTGACGTTGGATGTGAAGCAACTGATGAGGTTGAAGTTACTGTTCATGCATTGCCTACTGTATCAGCTTCTGTTGATTTAGATGAGGTTTGTGAAGGAAATACAGTTGTATTAACTGGCAGTGGAGCTGATGATTATGCTTGGGATCCTGCTGATATTGTTGATGGAGAAGCTTATAATCCAGGAGGTGTAGGAACTTACTCTTATACAGTAGTTGGGACAGATGAAAATGGTTGTGAAGATGATGCAACTGTATCTGTTACAGTGGTAGAAGGAATAACTATAACTTACACTGTTATTGATGAAATAGTATTTGAAGATGGAGAAATTGATATTACTGTAACTGGTGGTGTTGCTCCTTATACTTTTGATTGGGATATTGATGGAACAGGTGATTTTGATGATGATGAAGATCTGACAGGATTGGCTGATGCGTTTTATACAGTAGTTGTAAATGGTTCAACTGGATGTTCTACTTCTGAAACAATTGGTGTTGGAAGACAAGCAAGTGTTGAAGAGTTAGCAGCTAGCTTGATTTCTGTTTATCCAAATCCAACTTCTGAAAATGTAACAATTGCATTCGACGGCACATTTAGCTATGAGTTAAGTGCTATCAATGGAGACATTTTATTTAGTGGAAGCGCAGTTGACAATGTAATTGTTAATATGAATGATTTTGCAACCGGAGTATACTTCGTTACTGTAAAATCTGAAGGTGCTGTAAATACGATTAAATTGATCAAAAAATAGATTGTAATTATAACAATTATTAAGTCCCCCATTGCTCAGCCAAAGGGGGGCTTTTTTATGTATCATTTGACAGCTGTTTCTGGAAAGTAGTTTGTTCACAGATTAGTAATGGACAATTTTACAAAAGTTTGCTAACATGATGTCTATGTTTAATATAGATGTCTCGTTAAGAGAAAAGTACAGTAGTCGTTGTCGAAAAATAACGATAGATCATATTAAAATTATGTACGTTCAAAATAGTTGAGTGCACATTTTTCATCTTACGCCTTTTATCGTATATTTATAGGTGTAAAACAAAACTAATACTATGAAACTATTATTACGCATGAGTGCAGTTTTCTTACTGGTCTTTTCAGTAGGAGCAATAAATGCACAAGTCACTACCTTTAATTATACTGGTGGTGTACAAACTTACACGGTCCCACCTGGTGTAACTTCAATTGAAATAGAGGCTTTTGGAGCCGAAGGAGGTGGAGGGTTTCCAGGTCTCGGAGGTAGAGCAATTGGAAATTTACCTGTAACACCAGGAGATGTATTACAAGTATATGTTGGGGGAAACCCAACAGTTCAACTTGGACCTGGAGGATTTAATGGAGGAGGAGCTGTTGGAGCTTTGCCATGTGGTGGAGGTTCAGATGGTTGGCCAGGAGGCGGAGCATCTGATGTCAGAACAAGCCCATCTTTAACTGATCGAATGATTGTTGCAGGTGGTGGCGGAGGTCAAGGCTGGAGCAGTGGTCTTGGCGGTGCAGGTGGCGGACTATCTGGTGAAGATGGTGATGCATCTTGGATTGATGACACAAATGGTAAAGGAGGAACACAAGTTGCCGGAGGCGCAGGAGCTACTTATGGTGGTCATCCACCTTCTGGTTCTGGAACATTAGGCGTTGGCGGAAATAGTGGACCATTAGATACCTATTGCACTGGCGGTGGTGGCGGTGGCGGCTATTATGGCGGCGGCGGCGGATTTGTTTCTGCAGGAGCAGGAGGGTCTAGCTATATTGATTATCCAGGCACTACTGATGGAGTAACCGAACCAGGTGTACGTGAAGGTCATGGGCAAATTATTATTACAGTATTATGTTCAGCTATTGAGGTTGATGTTACTGATGAAGAAATTTGTTTAGGAGATTCATTTACTTTAACAGGTGAAGGATTAGGATCAATCTCTTGGGATGGTGGTGTTGAAAATGGTGAGCCATTTACACCTGGAACAACAGGGGTTGTAACTTATACAGCAACTAGTGATGATGGAGGAGATTGTGGATTTACAATCGATATTGAAGTATTAGAGTTGCCAGAAGTGACTACTTCTGTTGATGAAGATGAAATTTGTGAAGGTGAGTCAATTGTACTTACTGGAGGTGGAGCAGATGCCTATGAATGGTTTCCTTTGGAAATCGAAGATGGAGAAACATATACACCAGAAGCAGGTGAATATACATACTCTGTGGTTGGTACAGATGACGAAACTGGTTGTGAAAACACAGCAGAGGTTGAGGTGAGTGTACATGCTTTACCTGATGTAAGTGCGTCTATTAGTGATGATGAAATTTGCCTTGGAGAAAGTGTTGTGTTGACTGGTAGCGGTGCAGATGCATATGAATGGACTCCTGCAGAGGATGATGGTGTTGCATTTACGCCAGTAGCTACAGGAACAACTACGTATAGTGTCGAAGGTGTTGACGATTTTGGTTGTTCAAATTCTGCTGAGGTAGAATTAACAGTTTATGAAGAACTTGAGGTTAGTTATTCAACTACAGAAGAAATCTATGGAGATGATGGTGAAATTAATATCACTGTTACAGGCGGAAACCCTGCTTATTCTTTCGATTGGGATAATGATGGAACAGGAGATTTTGATGATGATGAAGATTTAACAGGATTATCTGGAGGAACTTACACTGTCGATATAATTTGTGATGCTGGATGTGAAGTAAGCGAAACGATTGAATTAAGCA
>CAKZPK010000535.1 GCA_937139035.1 uncultured Crocinitomix sp.
TTGTTGGGTTTACAGATGACCTTATTAAGTTAGGGAACCAAATGAATACTGCATCTAAAACTTATGGTGAGGCCATGAATAAATTAACAGACGGGTCTGGTAACTTGACCAAACGAATTGAGGATTTGAAAAAACTAGGCGTTAATCCATCTAAATCCATCAATGATAAGTTTATTGAACGTTCAAATCAATAAGGACATTATTTTATGGGACTAATTATCATATTCATAATTATTGCGGCATTAGCTGGAATTGATTTTTTGGGATATATTGTTACAGGTAAGCGCATAATGGGGCCTTATTTTACAAAATTCATTGGCGTTTTTATTGTTGCTGGAGCCCCATGGTTCTTTCTTGGAGTATTTGATATTGGCTTGGATAATGATTGTTGTAATGATAGTGCTGTTTTTTCTCCTGAACATAGCGCAACAATGTATTTTTGGATTGCATTCATTTCTATTGCTTTTTTTTATTCAGAATGGAGAACAAAATTAGCGCCACCACTTGTTGAGGTGTTAGTGAATAGTCTTTTAATTGCCGGAATAGTACTAAATATAGTGCTTGGATTCCATCTTGAAATGTTCTTTTTTGTAACAGGTAATTTGCCAATAATTTTACTCTTTTTAATTACGCTTTCCACTAACCAACGCCAAGTTCAGAAAATGGCGCAAGAAGATCATTATGCCACTAAAGGTAAATTAACTAATTGGGCTTTTAAGATTCTAACAGCTCCGTTACTCGTCAAGTTTTCATTGTTGTTAATTCTATGTTTGCCAGTAATTGTAATTGCTAGCGCTATTCTTTTATTGATTGGTCAAAAACCAGATTCAATTGTGCGTGCATTTACAGATACTTATTCGCATGGATTTTCGGAGTGGGATTATATGTGTGAGAATGTGGTTTGCGGAGGACATTATTTATGTTCAGTTGCGGCTAATGGACACCAGAAAATTGTAAAACCTGTGCGCCTTGGAGAGCGTAATGGCGGAACGATTGTTTGTAATCGGCAATTGCTTATTTCTAATGCTTTTGAAGAGGTGTTAGAAAAGAAAACGCCCAAGTTGCATAGTTTTATTCGGCGGAATTATAATAAAGTGGGAGATAAAATTCATAAGCATTACCACGTTTTTGAAAACAAATACCTTTCAGACTTTATTTATATTTTAATGAAACCTTTAGAACTCATTTTTTGGATGGTATTGTATGCAACACAGAGAAATCCTGAAAACAGTATTGGAAGACAATATCTCCCTAAAGAAGCTAGGAATCAGATTCAACTAAAAAACACCTAATTAACACTTTATTAAGTTAATTACCTTATTTTTAGATTATGATGACATTGTTAGTAGGATTATTGTGTGGTAATTTTCTTGTTGATCAAAGACCAACAGAATCGGAAATGTTAGGGTTTGCAATTGTTAGCCTTATTATTTGCAGTTTGTTGTTGGTGATTTGGAGTAGAAAAAACGCTTCATTAAAAATGAAACAAGACTTTACTAAAAATGATGTGCTATTTCCATCCTCTGTTGATTTTGTTGAGAATGAATCGCATTTAGAGTTGAAAAAACATTCTCTTTTTGCTAGAGTTTTAGCATTTGGTTTGATCTTTTTAATACTTGCAGCACCTTGTATTGATTTGACAAAAAATCTAATCTTTGCAGGATAAATTTTCATTTGATAAATCATTCAATTAAATGTCAGGGTTTGCTATTTTCATTGCAGTTGCAGGTACTATTTTTATCGTAAGCCGAGTAACTGGAAAAAACACTAGAGAAAATAAAGAAAGCATTTTCATGCAAATGGCTCAGAACCTTGGATTAAACTATGAGCCCAATAAAAATTTCTTTTCATATCGTCCTGTCTTAACAGGACAGCTAGAAGGTTTGCCAATTCGTATTTTTGAAGATTCACGCTCTAATGACGATACGACGGAGTATTATATGAATATCCATTTTGAAAATACGGCATATCGTTTTGGTTTTGAAATTAGAAAAGAGCGATTTTTAAATAAGATGGCGCGTAAATTGGGGATTAAGGATATTGAGTTTGATAATAAACCGTTGGATGATGTTTATCGTTTTAAAGCTCATTTTGAGGAGGAGTTTAGAGCTTTGATTACACCTGCAATTCAAGAAGAGCTGTTGCGAATTCAACATCAGTTTAACGGTGAACTACATAATGTTAAAGGTAAAATGGAGTATTCGGTTCACATGAACATAACTCAGGTCGGTTCGGAGCAGGCATTAATGGTTGTTCTTGAATTTATGCTTAGATTAATGAAGTTGAGAAAATAACCTAGCCTTAACGATTTCTTTCCAATTAGAAAACACCACATCCCGTACTTTGTCATAGCAAAACAAAACTATGAGATTAAGAGGTACAGTAATAAAAAATGCCACTAAATATGCTTCCAAATTTAGTGTTTCAACACCAAGTGAGGCTCAAAAAGAACAGGCGAAACAATTAAAAAAGTTATTGAATAAGGCAAAGGGAACGGAATTTGGAAAAAGATTTGGGTTTTCAAAGATTCTAAAGTCCGATAACCTTATGGAAGCCTATTCAAAGGCTGTTCCTATCTATGATTATAACCTCATGTTTCAACATTTTTGGCATAAAACATTGAGTGGAGTCTCAGACGTTTCGTGGCCGGGTAAAATCACCAACTTTGCGTTAACCTCTGGAACAACAGGTGCTGCTAGCAAACGTATTCCTGTGTCAAAGCAAATGATTCAGACCATTAAAAAGGTTGGGGTGAAGCAAATACTTGGATTGGGTAAAATGGATTTACCAACAGATTTTTTTGACAAACAAATATTGTTTTTAGGAGGTAGCACAGAGCTAGAAGGAATAGGATCACAAATGGAAGGTGATTTAAGTGGCATTCTAACAGGGAAAGTACCCATATGGATTGCTCCATTTTCTAAACCTGAAAAAGAGATTCGTGCATTGTCTAATTGGGGAGAAAAAATTAATGAAATAGTAAAAAAAGCACCTGAATGGGATTTGGGCATTATTTGCGGAGTGCCAGCTTGGGTGCAAATTTTAATTGAAAAAATAATCGATCATTACGGATTGAGTTCAATCTATCAAATGTGGCCAAACTTAAGAATCTACATCCATGGAGGAGTGAATTTTGATCCTTATATGCCAAAATTTAATGATCTATTTAATTCACAGGTAATTTACTTGGATACATACCTCTGTTCTGAAGGGTTTTTCGCTTTTCAATCTGTAGATTCTAACCGCCTTTCATTATTAACCAATTCAAACGTATATTTTGAATTTATTCCTTTTGACACTGATCATTTTAATGAAGATGGTGAATTAATAAAAGAAGATGTATTGACAATAAGTGAGGTTGAAGAAGGAGTGGACTATGCATTAATTGTGACAACATGTGCAGGAGCGTGGAGGTATAATATTGGTGATACTATTCAAGTTGTGAATAAAGAAAAATTGACCATAAAAATAACAGGGCGCACAAAACATTTTCTGAACCTTTGTGGTGAGCATTTGTCGGTAGATAATATGACAGAAGCATTAACGAAGGTTGCTTTTAGTAATGATATCGAAATTGGAGAATTTGCTGTAATTGGTGGACTTTCAAAAACTGGAAATTTTAATCATACCTGGTATATCGGAACAGATTCTGCACCGAAAAAAAATAAGCTATTTAAAGAAAATCTCGATTATGAATTATCAATGCTTAATAAGGATTATTTGATTGAAAGAAACTTTACATTAGAAGAGATAGAAGTAAAATTTTTACCTGTTAAGGTTTTTTATGATTTCATGAAAATCAAAAATAAATATGGAGCTCAACATAAGTTTCCTCGTGTGCTAAAAGGGAAAATGGGAGAAGATTGGTTGAGTTACTTAACCTATCTGGAACAAGCCTAAATTAAATTCAAAAAAATAATCT
>CAKZPK010000536.1 GCA_937139035.1 uncultured Crocinitomix sp.
GTTCTTTTAACTTATCAATTGAACGAGCCAAATTCTTTTCTTTCACTTGTTTAATTTGACAAAACCCCTCTACGGTTCTTCGACACATTATTGCAGTTGCTGTGTAAGACTTTGCTCTGAAACATAAGATAGATTCGGTTAATGCGTGCTTTAAAGGAACTGGTAAATCTGGACTAATATAGAATTCGTCAGTCGGATAAAGTTTATTACCCTCGCCAAAAAAGAATTCCCCTGCTGCATAGGTAATTGTAGATTTGGTTAAAATTGGGTTTTCGCATTCTGGGCATTTTTCAAACGAGAATTTCACTTTATCGATTGGATCATCTGATCCATCAACAACATAACTTGAAACCTCTTCTGTTTTTACAGTAATCTCACAATGATTGCAATACAAAGCCATAATGTTCTTGTTTTGAAACTGTAACACATTTCACATCTATAATATTGCTTAAAGTAAAAGTGCTAAGTTTTAGGTTAAGTCAAATTTAGCTATAATTCGTTATTAAACGAAAAACCCTGTAAAATCAGCACGCTCCCTAATGTTTTAGTCATACTCCCTTACACTCCATCATGACATTTTATCCTAAAAATTGATTAAGTTTGATATATTGAAAACAGAAATGATCGATTTAACCCAAATATTATCCCATTTACCATCCGAAAGGATTGCAGATTTAGAGCAGGTTACTCAAAAGATACTCGACACACACCGTGTAGATATAGTTATGCTTTTTGGAAGCTATGCTAGAGGTGATTTCAAAGAAGAGCGCGGAGCAGAACAAGGAAAGAAAAGTGATTTTGATATTCTTATTGTTGTAGAGAGTGGAGATAGAAGAAAACATGTTGTTTCTAAATTAAGAGGTGCTTTTAAGGATATGGAAATCGTTGTACAAACACTAGTAGTTAATATTAGTGTTGTGAATAAGGCGTTGGAAGAAAATCAGTATTTCTATTCAGATATTAAAAAAGAAGGAATTGAGTTATTTAATTCTGGGCGTTATGATTTTGCTTCTTTTAAAGGATTATCTCCTACTCGTAGAAGAGAGATTGCAGAAACGGATTTTAAGGAATGGTTTGATGCTGCTAAAGAGTTTTACGATAATTCTGAATTTAGTCTTTCCAAAGATTATCTATTAAGAGCATCTTTCATGCTTCAACAAACAATTGAAATGTGCTACACGGCAATTGAAATGGTTTTCAATCATTATAATCCACATGAGCATAATTTATTTGCTTTGCGAGATAGAAACGTTCGTCACCACAATAGGTTGAAAGGCGTTTTTCATTATGAAGATGAAGAACATAAGAAAATGTTTGACCAATTGAACTACGCTTATATCGGGGGACGTTACCGCAATGAAAAGGAATTCCCTGTCGATTTGGATAAGATTGAGTTTTGGAAACAGGAAACGGAAGCCTTTTTGAAATTGACGGAGGAGATTTGTTTGGAGCGGATTGAGGGGTTTAAATCGTTGGAAACATCATAACATTATCTATTAATGATTAACTTATTGTAACTCATCAGGAAAATTTAATATTTCTGCGTCTTCTGCAATATCACGAGTAAATTTTGCCAATGGCCTTTTTTCGAAGTTTTCTTCATCTAAATAATTCCCGAATGCTATATCAAACAGCTCAGCCTTACTTTTGAATAAGTAATTTCCGTTTTTATCTTTAAATGTCTTGTATAGTACTTTTAAATAATTTTTGTTTGCAGCTGCTTTTCTTCGAATACTAATTGCCACATCTTTATTAAATTGATAAAGTTTGTCAAGCCCAAATTCTTTGATACTATTCTCTATCTTATTTTTGTTTATTCCTTTTGGTTCACTAAAGTCAATGCTGAAATTTGATTTTAATCCTACGATTGATCCTACATCTTTTGGTTTTGTGATAAATTTAGCATTATCACCAAATCCATCTAAATATGGATGTAGAAGTTCAATAGTATTTGCACCTTTAAATCCCGAGTTACAGACTTTACAGCTAGGTATTAAATTATAGAATGAGACAGCAAGAAAAGGAAAGTGACTTTTGGGAAAGAAATGATCCAAATCAGGACGGACTATTTTTGATGGTCTGCTTATCGTTTCAATGAAATTACGATTACAATATAAGCACGTTCTAATATCTAATTTCGCTGTTAATTCATATCCACTATAGAAATCAGTGGTTTTTGAAGAAAAATGATTGTAATTGAATATCATCCCAATCATTTTTTCCAAATGTGCATCATAAAATTTGGCCTTCGTTCCCCTTTTGGTAACTGAACGATTAAATCCTTTTTTTTGTAAAAGGAGGTTTACTTCATCATTTATTTTCACTAATCCTTTTGGCTTAGAATTAAGAATTTTATCCAGTTTTATAATGTCTAAAAAATTTATTATTTCTAAATAAGAGTAGACATTTTTTTTGAAATATTCTTTCCATTTTCGTTTGTCTTTAATATCATGGTAAACATTCTTTTTGTTCGAGGAAAGAAAAATCATCAAGATATTTTGCCAGTCTTTTTCTGTTAATCTTTCAAATGGATATGCCACTAATTTTTCGAAAACCTTTTCTTTATCTCTTTTTTTTGTAGCCTTCCAAATTTCCAATGCTTGCTTCAAACAAAATAATCTTTCAGAAATAATTAATGTCATTTCTTTTTTATGGGTTGATAAGCCATCTAGAACTCTTGATTCTTCAAGTTTTATCATATTTTCCCTCCATATAATTTTATTTTCCGTTTTAAATCTGCGATAATTTCATTTTTAGATTCATGATTAGGCACCGCTTCGTAAAACAAGGAAAGTAACTTGTTTTTAATCATGTCATCTCCTAGTATTGATATGATGCTAAAAACGTCATCATCCGACTCAAATAAATCTAAATCCGCCTGAATGTCTTGAGGAACTTCTTGGCTTCTAGCTTTGCAAATTTCGAGCTTTGCGTTAATCCAAGTCAAAACATTGTTCACTTTTTGGCGGGCAAACTCCCCAATAAAACTATCGGACATGAAAAAATCATCTGCTAATAAATCATGAATGTTCGCACCGAAAGTTTCTTTGATCCCATTAACAACTATAGTTTTTCCTGTATTTTCATCTCGTCCTAACCTCAGTACATGAGCGTCCGAAAAATCAGATAAGAGAAATGGAGAATGTGTGCTAATTATAAGCTGAATTTGAATTTTGTCAGATACGTTTATATTCTTGAAATATTCATAAAGTGTATTAAAAAATTGTTTTTGCCAATTAGGATGATAACTATTGTTTGGTTCGTCCATAATTAAGCAAATTTTCTTAATTGGTTGATCTGCAATGGGATTAATGTAGCTAATGGAATAACTAAGACGGGTAATCAGGTAAAGCATATGTCTTTCTCCAGTACTCAAATTTTTTGTTGAAAACTGAATAAATGGCGTTCTAAACTTTTTAAATAAGTATAGGTTTGCGTTCAACCTATTAATTGTGTTTATTTCTTCTTTATGATCTTTGAGATCTAAAATTATCCCATCATTTTTGAACCCATTGGTTGGAATTCGGTGACCTATACTTTTAGTGGTATAAGAATATTCATATACCTTAATTGCAACGTCATATAAGTTTCGACCAAAGAGAGATTCAGGCGAATCTAAATAGGTCAGAATGATTTCCTCCATTTTTATTAGGGAAATAGACTTGTTAGCACTAACAGGGTCAATAGATTTTAAACTACGATCAAAGTGTTCTAATACTGTTTTTAAAGCCACGTCAACTCCTTTTGTATCAATCGTTAAATCAACCGATTTAAAAAGAATCATTAATAAAAGTTGACGGATATACTCAGATTTATTGTCATCTAAATCTGCCAAAGATATGGCAAAAAAGAAGGGGTATTCCGCTGTGTCAATTGAGGCCGAATCATGAACATATTCAACGAATTGATTTGCCAATGTACCAAAGTGGATACTAACTTGAAATTTTTCAAGTATTTGTTTAGGGAGAATAGAAAGGTCTATTTTTTCTTCATGAATAAGATCTAATAATTTTCTTACTTCATAATCATCATATGAAATCAAATTATTTTGTCTTATTATATCACCAAACGAATTAGATTCAATTCCCCACTTATTACTCAGAATTATTTCATTTAGCTCGCTTATATCATGTAAAGTTGTACCATCTCCTATTTTTTCTCCAGTTGTAAAAAGTTTCCCTTCAAAACTATTTATTCTATTAGTATCTAACGAATTGTTATAAAAGAACAGATAGTTGGAGGAGTCAATTTGTTGTTGGATATAGCTTTTATTGAGCCTTAGGAGTCTTTTATTATCAGAAAGAATATGTTTATTTACCGAATCAGTATTTGAACAATAGAGTGTTAATCTCGGAAAAAATTCTTTCAATTTTGTAAAACTTTTCTTATCGAATTTGATTTTATCACCAATAAGAATAAAGTCTTCCCCAATAAGAATTTGTTCAGAAAATAAAGGACTATAATCCCCCATAAAGTTCATAATTTCATCAATAATGGTGCTTTTTCCTGAACCATTTTGGCCAACAATAATTTTAGCGTCAGAGATGAACTCTTCTTTAGAAAATAAATTACCATTTTTTTCAGTACAGTCTACTTTGACTGTTGAGTATTTTTCATTTTGATCTATTATTTCTACATTGAAAGTATAATTTGAAGACAGATTGAAATCAGTTTCACTAAAGAAATGACTTTTCTTTAAATTTCGGTAATAAAGTAAACGCATTTGGGGTCTCGTTAAATTCTATGAATATAAGTTTTGAATAATAAATTTAATAATCTATTTCTATTGATATCTATTAATCCTCATGTAATCTTTTAAAGTTTCAAAACAATTTCATACGGATATGAGTAAATTGGTTTTGGAAGTGTAGTTTTATTTCGGGTGTTTTTATCATGGGTTCGGGTGGATAATTGACTGCTTGGGCAGAATTCTTGTGTTTCTAGATTTTTTCGAGTTAGTTTTCTTTGAAAAACGAGTATTTATACTGTTGTTTTTTAAACTCTGAATGATTTATTTTGGGAGTTTGACCAAAACTTAATGAAATTGAAAAATCAAATATTCCTTTATGAATAATAGAAATGCTACAGCTAGTTGGAGCGGTTTTTCATTTCAAGGACAAGTGGGTTTACTCGTAGCGTTGATCGAAATGCAGAATATTGATGCTACCAAATACGACAAATACTTTCTTGAATACGAAAACAGGGAAGATGTAGCTATTTACATGTTAAAAGACAACCAGACGCGAGAATACTTGTCAGTTCATCAAGTAAAGGCTTACTATTCTGATGGACATCTTATTAATACTTACAAAGATGTTTTTCAAGGAAAAGAAGAATTTGAAGTAGATGAAGAGGGAAAAATTGTTTTGGATAGCGAAAAGAATAAGATTTTGCTTGGCTATAAGGAAACGGGATGGTGTTCAAACGATAATTACCTGCATACCGCTACCGAAATTACCAATTGGACACAAGAAAAAATAGATGCAATTGGAAACCCGTTTAGTGTTAGTCGATTCAAATATTCAAGCGATCAAAATTATTGTGATATCAATCTGATTAAAAAATTCATTCTAGAAGAAATTGAGAAAATTAAGGGGGAAAGTACCGAAACGAAGCTTGCTGTGATACTTGCCAACTTATCATTATTCCTTGATGAAAAAGTTAGATTCGAACATGCAAATAAAAAAACAAAAGTTGAGTATGATGTAAAAATCAGCTTTCAAGAGTTACAGGAAATTATCCAAGCAAGTGATAATGTAATCCATGATGAAAACACTTATTTCAGCAGGAAACTATTTTTTGAAAAATACATAGAATGTATTAAACAACTTGAAATTGAGGAGCATATCCAAAATCATGCAAATATCATAATCCAAAATATTTACAATTCAAATAATCTTTCATTTGATAATTTTATTTCAAGATTAAATTTAACCAAACCTAAAGAATATATCCATTTACCGCATTTGAATTACAATGATGATGGATTGAAACAAGTATTTTTTAAGATTCTTTTTTCGGTTAAAAACTGTATTCCTGTAATGGAAGACAATTTTGTTAAGTATCGATCTAAAACCAGTTCAGTTCAACATTATGTTCTTACGACTATAATTAATGAAGTTGAGGAGTGTTCCGACATTCTGAAAACGTTAATCGAAAATGTAGACAACCAAAATACCTAATCGGAAAAACATGCTT
>CAKZPK010000537.1 GCA_937139035.1 uncultured Crocinitomix sp.
AAATGTGAATTGACTCAGTAAACGCCGTTCTAAAAATAATTTTTCCGGAAACATCTGTAAAAGTCAGGGTTACTTCATTGGAGTGATTTGTAGTAAAAGTCAATTCATTGGCAAAAGGGTTGGGATAAATTGTAAAGCTTGGCTCCATTTCATTCGGAGATAAACTAGCCAAACCACAATTAGTATTAAACGGGTCAAAACTCACTAAACCGAAAGAGGCATTATCGTACCCATCATAAATATTTCCTGCAATCTCATCTATTTGGTCGCTACACCAGCAATTGTTTGATAAATCGGCATTATTCCACGCCAAGTATTTAATATCGTAAAATGAATTATTACAAATTGTATTTCCTGTAAAAGTTACTGACTCATTAAAATAAGATTGAATTTCAACCCCAACGGTATTTCCGAAAACAGTATTTCCTGTAAAAGTGTTATTTACTGCATTAAAGCCGCACTTAACACCAACATCATTGTTTTTAACGATACAGTTAATTGTCTCACCATAAGGAGATAAAGCCACTGTATTACCCGAAAAATAACAGTTCTCAATTAAATCAATTCCAGTTAAACCTTGACCATTATCTAAAAAATGACATCCAATAACCTCTGAATCAAACTGACACCAATCAACACCTTGTCCATTTTCACGAAAAACGCAACCCTCAAACTTTGTTAACGGCGCTCCCCCATCTTCATTCACTTTTGAATTATCAAAAAAGGTGCAGTTTTTATACAGGTATGGTCCATTGTATGCAATATCCATATCAATAAATGTTTTAGAGAATTCTCCACGCACATAATGCATTGTTACTTGACCTCCGTCATAAATTGGGTCCGCATTACCAATAACCTTAATCCCATTCCAATCGTGGCGTGCAGGTTCATCTGCATTTGAAGTGAAAAGAATAGAATCTGTAGCGGTGCCAATTGCAGTGAGCTTTCCGCGTAATTCAAGATTAGTTGCAGGGTTGAAGCGTAGCTCTACTCCAGGTTCAATTGTAATTTCTACATCATCAAAAACAACTATTGATGCCGTTACTACATATGGGCTTTCTTCTAATGTCCAGCTTGTGTTTTCATATATTCCACCGGATATTTCAGTTTGAGCAATAGAGTTAATATTAAAAATGCAAAATAGAAAAAGGTAGATTCCAATTTTTTTCATTTGAGTAAGGTTAAGGGGTTCTTCTGATCGAAAAACGAAACATTAAACAGATTATTGTCTCCAGTTAAAAATCAAACACTTATCACTCTTAACAGTTGAAAATAGCAAACGATTTCAACCTTCTGTTTTACTTACTTTTATAATAATTAGAGGAAATGTCACCTTTCAACTTTGATATCTCTCCTATTTCCTCCAACCGGTCTAGCTCAGATTGAATGAGATCATTTTCCCATAATCCTTTTTTTACTTTCCTTGATTTAGCAAAATCTTTTAATCGCCATGCATCAAATCCATCAATTCTATCATCCAGTCCAAAATCGAAATCAATTTCACAGTTTTTCCGTCGAGCATAAAGTCCTATTCCATGAAAGGCATAATGTTGAAGTCCTTCAATTTTACCACTTTTCTCAATCGTTCCATCTTTTGAAGCGCTTAGCAAGTCTTTACGGTTAAACTTTTTGTAAAAACAGTTCGCAGCATATTCTGATTCTATCAGAAATTCGTCTATCAATTCCTCGATTGTTTCTTTACTCATTCTTAATTAATGACTCTTTTTATAAGCTTCAATAGCGGGGTCTACCTCATCCCATCTGCCATCCAACCATTCATCAAATTGATCCCAATTATCTGTCAATATGCATAAAGCATAGGCTCTTTCATCATTTGGCGAATCTAATTCATGCTCTGCCAAAGCGCCAATAATTGATTTATCTTGATCCATTAAAAGTGCTATAAAATTATCTTTCATTCTCCAAGGTTGCTCAGGCAACCAATAAGTCATCAATATTGCAGCGCGCTCTTCTGTAATTCCATCTCTATAATCATACTCTATAGCCTCTGCATCATCCTCATTAATCGCATTAAGACAGCCTTTGATAAATTCATCATTTGCATGTTCTTCTCTAATTTCAATATGATGCTCTTTGTACATTGGTTCTGTTCCTTCTAATTCTTCAACTTCCTCTACCTCATCTAATACCTCTAACAAATCATCCAACTCATTCTCAGTGATGTTAGACTCTTGGCATGAAGTATTAATTAGAAAAAATAATCCTGTAAAAATAATTGATACTGTTTTCATAATTTGTTCAAAATCTAGTTATTCAAAACCTTAATAGGTTCTATTTTTTATTTGTCATTGCTTATTAAACAACCTTTTTTTCTATAATTCAGAATAAACATTTATGGTCATTTCGCAAGCTTTGTCTCTAAGCGGAACGATTTTTTTATAAGCCTTGCATCCATAAAAATAATCAAATGCTTCCATGTTTTTATACTTAAAAATTGCCATAATGTGATCACCTTGTTTTGCACCTTGCAATGTCTCAACATATTTAGCTCTACAAACAACCTCAACCTCTTGTTCATTCATTAATACAGCTGCCTTTGCTATATATTCTTTAAACAATTCCCCATTTTTAATTAAGGCCGTTGATACATTAATTATCTTCATTCTATCAATTTAGTTATTTTTAATTCTGTCTCTCTTTTATATTCATATTTCCCATTTTTATCTTCCAAAATAAAAGGTCCTATAAATGGGTTTACATCTGATTTATAGTGTAGCACATTGAAGGTATCAGGATCAAGCTGAATTTGATGTTCATAGTGAAATATGTGTTTGTCATCACTAATAAACCCACTCTTGTTCAATTCAAAATTATTTACATCAATCGGAATTATTGTATCCCTATAATATACATGTGTTTTATCCTTACCAAAACAAAAATCAAGGTATTCAAAAGTCTCGCTATCGACTTGTTTCAACTTTGTTGGAACATGATCACGGATAATAAACACAGCATCTTTATCCTTCCAATAAACAGTGTCCCATTTTTCTTTCACATAATTAAAACTATCCCCATCAACACTTGCAGCAATTGCCCATTCCCAAATGGCTTTTGAATTATTCTGCCTATCGACTGATTTAGGCGGAGAATTAGATGTCAATTTATCGTAAAAAATAAAATTTTTATCTACTAGCATACCAGAAACATTTCTCAATGTTAAAGGATCTGCTTTTGGCAATTCTATAATTTGATTGGTGTAACTTCGAAACTGAAAGACCTTATTGTCATAGGTGTAAAACTTATCAAACAAATGATAGGGTTTATCTTTTGTAGCGATTGAAATTTTGCCCGGTTTTTCAACCTCTTCAATATGTAAAAGATACTTTTTATAGTAGTTTTTAAAATTTTTGTAGTGGTAGTTGCGTTTATTCAGTGCCTTTTTAGGTTCAGGAAAACTATTATTATCCGAGAATGACCAAAGCTTATTCGAAAGATGCTCTGCAACACTTACTGGCATTTTATCCGCAGCTATTTTCCTCACCTTTTCATTCGTGATTTGATATGCAACTAAGACCTCAGGATAAGTAGTTGCAACCATTGCATAATCAATAGTATCTGAATTTTTAACGGAACTGATGATTGGCATAATAGCATCAAAAAGTGCGATATCCGAAGGATCAAACCGACTTAGCAACCAGGCAATAAAACATTTATTGGTTTTTGAGTTGTAATTAAAAATAAAGACATTAGATGGATTCGTATCACAGCTATACAAAAGTTCACTAAAGTAGTATCCTAGTTTCTTTCCAAAATCAACTTCTTCAAATTTATGATTCAGTAATTTTTTCACTCCTTTTTCATCAATATCAACTTCAATGAAAATACCTGCTGGTTCTGCCATTAATTTTCGTTTTGAGTACTGTCATTTTTACTAAACATAAAGATAAACAACACATTGAGCTTAACGGCAACCTACGCTTAGTTTTTATTCATAAACACATCAATTGCTTGTATTGTTTCTTGTGTTTTTTCTTCTTGAACAAAATGACCACAATCAAACTCCTTCACCTGTGCATTTGGCAGCCTATTTTTCCATTTTTCTAAATATTCTGTAGTAATAAACTCATCTTTCGTTCCCCAGAGTATAAGCCACGGCTTTGATTCCAATTTGTCTAATTGTTTCCATTGTTTTTGATACCAATTTGATGATCCCACCAATGATTTTCCAATGTTTAATAATGACAGTCTTGATACTTTGTTTGGAAAAGGTTTAATATAATGCTGATGCGCATTTTTAGTCAGTTTATTTTTGTCATAAACACCTTTTTTTAATAGAACTTTGGGAGAAAAATTCATCCTTAAATACATAAATTCCCCCAGTCTGCTATGAAGTATTTTGTCTACTTTCTGCGCGCTTGAATTGTCCTTAGTTTCCCATAACCAACTATTAAATAGCACTACTCTTTTTATTCTCTCATTATTTTCAATTGCCGAACCAAGCCCAATTGGCCCTCCAAAATCGTGCACAACAAGTGTTATGTTTTGTAGCTCATTTTTTTTTATAAACTCCGTTAAATTTTTAGAATGAGATTCAGGTTTACCATCAAAATCAATTGGTTTTTCAGATAATCCAAAACCAATATGGTCAATAGCAATGCATCTATACTTTTTAGATAATGATGCAATATAATCTCTGTAAAGAAATGACCAAGTTGGAGTTCCATGAACGAATAGAATAATTTCTCCGTTCCCTTCATCAATATAATGCATTTTACCTGCATTTAATTGAATGTATTTATTGTTAAAAGGATATAAAGTGGTGTCTAACCATTTTTGTGATTGCCCGTTATAGTTCATAATTAATAGTATTGATGCTGTTAATAGCTGTTTCATAAATAATTTTGAAACAAAGGTCATTCAATACAATCAACTTAATCTTGGTCTATACCAAGATCTTAAATTTTTACTCTTCCCAGTAGTTTACTAAAGTTGCTTGGATCGATTCTTAGGTATGAGGCCAAGTCTTTTTGTGCAATCATTTGAAGTAAGTGAGGGCTTCTTGACGTAAAATTCTTGAAGCGGGTTTCAATATCATAGGCCATTAATTCGTAATAACGATTTAAGGTGTCTATCAATAATAACTCGGTTGCTTTTCTAAACAGTGTTTCAATTGACCTATGTTTTAACATTAGCTCCTGATGCTTTTCAAAAGATATCCGCAAGAATTTACTATCAGTAATTGTGGTTAAATAATACTTAGATGGTGACTGGTTAAAAAAGGACTCAGGAATACCAGAAAAAGAAGGAGAATAGGTAAATGCAATAATGTGCTCTTTATTCTTATTTAGGTAGTAAGATTTTTGAATTCCGTCTATTACAAAGTACATATAACGCTCTGTCTCCCCAACACTTGTCATTATAGTATTTTTAGGCACTGTATATTCTGTCCAACAAAATAAATACTCCTCAAGAACCTTATCATCTACTTCATGTATTTGGGTTAGAAAATTTTTCATATTTATTCCCCGATCAGCTGTTTTTTTAGCTCCATTAAATTGTTTTCATTCACATAAAAACCTCCATAAAGATCAAAAACCTGAAAACCGTGCTTATTTCTTAATTGATTAATTGTTTTTTTCAGTTCTTGCCACAGGTCAGGGTGGCTTTCCATATTTTTTGACGGAATACTAAGTCCCAAGTAAAATTTACCATCTCCTTGGTCAATCGGAAACATTTCTATTGCACCAATAGGATTAAAAACGTCTGAATGAAGTTTTTTCCAATTTGGCTCTTTTTCTGTAATTCCTATAATGTTATACGACATATTGTTGTGTTAAATAAGAAACTCTATAACCAAATTACCCTGTTCTAATAATTTCGAATTTTTCTCTTTGATTCCCTTCCCCCACTCTTCTTGAAACTGCAACTCAAAAGTAATTTCATCTTGACCTCTAATGTCCAAAAGCAGTTCGTTTTTACAATTCTTAGGAAGACGATTTGAATACCAATTAACTCTTCCTCCAGCAAAAACTTTTGAGAATTTTCGGCTTTCTTCGTTCAGAAAATGATGATTAAAGACATAAAGAGCCTTGTTTTCTTTTGAATTATATCCATCAGGTGTAATCTTACCCCAGTCTAATTCAAAAGGTGAATTCTTCTTTTTCTTACTAAATAGTCCCATTCTACTTATTTATTTTTGCTTGCACCTTTAATAAAATAAAGATATGAACTTTATTCATTTCTC
>CAKZPK010000538.1 GCA_937139035.1 uncultured Crocinitomix sp.
CTGAAGGTTGTTGCAAGGTAAATCGTAAATGAAATGCTTTACGTTGAATGGTGTCGACCTCTATTCGTTCAACCTTGTCCAGTTTTTTAATTAAACTCTGCGCAAAAGAAGCTTTGTTTGCTTTTGCACGATATTTATTAATTAATTCTTCCGTTCGTTTAATTTCACGATCTTGATTCTTTTTAGCCGCATAAGCGCGCTCCATTTCCTCGGCGTGTAAAACTAAATAACGTGAGTAATTGCACTTATAATCATACAATCGTTGATTCGCAATCTCAATCGTTCTGTTTGTCACATTATCTAAAAATCTCCTATCGTGAGAGATTAATACTAATCCTCCTTTAAAATTTTTCAAATAGTTTTCTAACCATTGAATGGAAACAATATCTAAGTGATTGGTAGGCTCATCAATCAATAATACCTCTGGGTTGTTTACCAATAGCTTTGCCAATTCAACCCGCATTTGCCAACCACCACTAAAACTGCCAATCTCATTATCAAACTCTTCTTGCTTAAAGCCTAAACCTTTTAAAACAACCTCAATTCGTTCAGCAAAGGCATGAGCATCCAAGACCATAAGACGGTCATTAATTTCAGTAACCTCATTAATTAATCCTAAATATGAATCTGACTCATAGTCTGTACGAGTCGTCAATTCATTATTTACAAAGTCTAAACGGCTATTTAATTCTGTAATTTCTGTGTTTGATTTTTCAATATACTCTCTAACAGATACATCTTTTCGAATTTCTATGTCTTGCGTTAAGTAGCCTATAGAAACACCTTTTTCAATTATAACTGTTCCGTCACTTGGAACAATTTGCTTAGAAATAAGGCCAAGCAGAGTCGATTTACCCACTCCATTCTTACCTGTTAAACCAATTTTATCTCCACGGTCAATGAATAAAGAAATGTCTTTATATAAGTACCCCTGTGGTAAATGATATGATAATCCTCCGAACCTGACCATTTTGAAATCTAAATCTTAAAAAATGCAAAGGTACAAGATTAACCCGAATTACGGATGCGACTTGTCGAACTTATAGTCTATCTCAGAGTCCGGGCCTCACCGGGCGCTCGTTAATTGAATTTGTATACGGTTTTTACATCTTGTAATTAATACAAGTTTATCTTAACGAACAGTGAATATTAAAGGGTTAGCATTTTTCTGAGTACCAGATGGGTCAACATATTTTACGGTAATCGTAACTTTCTTACCTCCACATGCCTGTGTTAATATTTGTTTAGCTCTTGCATCTAATGATCCGTTACTACCAATTTTACCTTCTCCTGTTATTCCTTCTACAGCAACCAAACCACTAATAACTCTGAAATTAACTCCTGTTAATGGAATCCCTTCTCCATATCTTAAAGAAATTCTTGTTTGCGCGCGAACACTGCTACAACCAGGATTCTGCCCTCCAGCAATCCCTCCTAAAAATATTTCAGGTTTTGGTAATTGTTTCACCTCAAACGAATTGGATGCTACAGTCACCACTGATCCATCTTCTTTTTGTCCACGAACAGTAATTGTGGCATTACGCACACCTGCACCTACGCGAACAATCCATTTCCCATTCCCTCCTCTGGAAACACTACAACCGCTACTAGCACTAATGGTTACTTTGTCTGCTGGAAATCCTGATGCTGCTGCTTCAATCTCATTATCATACCCACGATAAAGCAAACGCATATTAGGTTGAGATATAGCTCCCATTGGAGCCCCTACGGTATAATCAAATTCCCAAGGTTTCCACACAGTTACGCCGCGTTCTTTTATTCCTATTGCTCCTTTTACTTTATGAAAACCAACCTCTGCTCCATCTAAATTCAATCCCTCTTCAGTTTCTTTCCAACGTTCTGGCAATGTGTCCTCATCCATTCCCCATTTAATTTTGTTAATAGAGGTAGAATCATATGCCGCAATCATCACCTTTAAAGCCAATGACTCTCCTTGATTAATATAGCTTGAATTTGCAAAAGCCATTGGCTCAATTTTATTGAAAACAAATATTGGAGCCTTTACTTTATCCAACAAATATTCACATGCGATAGATTCTGCATTTTTAACATCTACTTTTAATGAAGTAAACATGGCAGCAGCAGCAACAATTGGTGCGTGATTAAACGTTGCCGAAACCCAAGGCACATCCTTTTCTTCGCCAGAATCATATAACGTCTCAGGAACGGTTAAAGATTGATAAAAATGTGCGATTTTACTAGTATCTTCTGGATTTACAGAATTTAACGCTTGAGACAAATCTTCAGGATTCTCTGGCGGAGTAAAGCTATAAACCTTCTCTCCTTTTGAGTACGAAGCCATAATGGTGGCTACTTTATCTCTATAAGTATGAATTCTATTCGTTAATTCATTCCCACGTTCAATTGGCTGCATGGGGTTTGAGCCAATAAACAGTTGTGTTGGAATGTCATAATTATCCTTAACGTCAATTTCAATCAATGGCTTCAACTTGGTTATAAAACCATCTTCATCTGTTCCGTTTTCCGCCACCCATGACTTCCCCTCGGCTTCCTCAATCATGTCACTGCACTCAGTTAACAAATAGCTTACTAGCATTCTTGTTTCAAGTTCAAGTGTATCAGCTTTATTATTCCATACGTTGAAATCAGTTAAATCTCGGTTTTGTGCTAAGAGTGATACTTTTTTTTGATCAAACAATCCATAATCCTCTCCTATTTTATTGTTTACAATTTCAGCACTTGCATCTAACTTATCGTTTATTGTAACGAAAGCATTAACAACCTCTTTCGTTACGTTTAATGCTAGCAAGGCGGTTAAAACGAGATACATCATCCCGATCATTCTTTGTCTTGGTGTTTCTTTTCCTCCGGCCATAGTTTCTTGATTTTAGTCCCCTTTGAGGTGGGGCGGTTTATAGAAGGAATGCGGGAAACGGGGAAAGTAACGGGGGTTATTAGGGATTTTTTAGCGTTGCACCTGCAAAGCCATATAGAGAGTGGTATTCGCTAAAATACAGCCTTGCATTTGAGGCTATTTTTTAGGATGGTGTTACAATCAGTTTTTTGCACACAAAACTTTCATTGATAAGAAGTTTATAGGATCAAGTCCACCTTATTTGATTGGTATAAATATTCGAGTTTTTCAAAAAGTTTTATACTGGGTTATTTACATCCTTTTGTAATTTAGGAATTCATAAGAGCCTAATGTATCAAATCAATCCCAGAACTCCATTCGTCATTGTTTTATTTGCACTTATTAATTGTGTTAACCCAACGCATTCTAAAAATTCCGATTCCGACACCTTAAAGTTTGAATTTCAAGAAAATGGGAGACTCGTTGATAGTCTTAAGTTGACATATATTACTCTAAAGGACTCAAACATAATTTCAAAAATCATTTCAGATTGTAGAGCATTAGGTTATTTCCACCCAGACGAGATAATTCGCTTAATTGATGAAACTTTGGAGGAGGTGAGAAAGGTGAAAAATAAAAGAGCTGAAATAGATCTTCTTTTTCAAAAAAATTACATCATTGCGGATTCGTATTCTGATCTGAATAGCTCCAGGGAATTATCCTATTATATGTTAAATAATCTTCCTGTTACACCTGAAGAGCAAATTGAATTATTAGATTTTATTGCCAGGACACATCTCGCTAAATCTGAATTAGTGAAAGCACAGATTCTCTACAAAGAAGCACTAATGCGTCTAAAAAAAATAAGGGAGCCATATACAAAAGCTCATGTTAATGTCTATTGGGGTATTGCAGTAACCTACTCAGAATCTCAGAACTATCGAAAATCCTCGGACTATTATCAAAAATGTCTTGATCAAGCCCGTTATCTGGAAAAGCACTTCATGGTGGCATCTTGTTATCAAAATCTCGCTTACAACGCAGGGAAAATGGATCAATGGAGAATTTCAAAAGAGTACCTTGACAGTGCGTATAACACGATAAACAAAATTCCAAACAAAAGTGATCGTGTTATCTCAGAAATGGGGTTATTAAACGCTTACGGAGATTTCTACAAAAGAGATAATAAACTGGACTCCGCCATGCTATGTTTCAAAAAAGCCATTCAATTAAGCGATAAGTACAATGATTTTTTCACCAAAAGTTATGCTCTGCAATCATTAGGCTCTGTTTATCTTGAGCAGAATAGACTTGATGAAGCAGAAGAGTTTTTACTTCGTAGCTATGAAATGTTTAATGAAAAAACTCCTTCTTTATTACTTGAAAATTCATTGAACTTATATCGGCTTTATAAAAAGAAAGGAATATTCCAAGAATCCTTGAAGTGGCATGAAGATTATAATAGGATCAATGACAGTATACAAAAAGTTAAAAACGTTCAAATAATAGCGCAGGCAACAACAGAATACGAAGTAGAACTTAAAGATAAGACGATTGAGCTTCTGAAGAAAGAGAAGGCCCTGGAAGCACAATCAAAGGAGAAATATAAAATTCAATGGCAAATTATAATCGTTTTGCTGTTATTACTCCTTGTAATTGGAGCATTTTGTATTAATCACAACAGGCATCAAAAAAGTAAAAAGAAAATTATTCATCAAGTGATGGGAGAGGAAAGAGAGCGCACACGGATTTCTATGGACCTTCATGATGGAGTTTGTGCCCAAATTACTACTATTTCCAGGATGGTGAAGAACCACGATCAGACTCAAGATGCGGCATGGCGGATGAAAGTGGCTGATAAACTTGATAATCTGAATCTTGAAGTGCGAGATATTTCGCATAACTTGTCGCTAATTAAGTATGATCAAAAAATCCCCTTTCAGCAAATTGTTGCCGATTATATAGGAGATTTACAGGAGACGGTTTCAATTCATTTTGTTGTGAATTTCATACCCGAAAATGAACACATTTTCTTGGAGTCAAATCGGGAATTAGTTCTTTTCAGGATTATTCAAGAGATTTGCAATAATGCGATTAAATACAGCCATACAGAAACTATAAATCTAAATTTCGTTAGAATGGGGCATGGCTTAATTATTTCCATTTCAGATCATGGAATAGGGTTTGATGAATCTTCTACAGGAAATGGAATTAAAAATGTTTTTGAAAGGATTGAATTCTTGAAAGGAAAAGTGCAACTAAACACTAAAAATAGTGGAACCACGTTTAACATGAAAATACCATTAAAACAAACCGAATTGAATCAAAAATGAAAGTTCTTGTTGTTGAAGATCATGCTATGTTTCTTGAATATGTTGTCTCCTTATTAAAGAAGCGAGAAAATGTATTCGAAATTATTACAGCAAAAAATGGTAAGGATGCGTCGGGTCTGTTGCATGGAAATAAGATAGATATGCTCATTACCGATTTGAACTTGCCTAAGCTTAACGGAATCAAGTTAATTGGAAGAGTGCGAGCATACTATCCAAAAGTTAAAATTGTGGTGCTTACCCAATATCAAAACGGAGGATTACTTAGAAAAATGAAAAATCTACAGGTACATGGTTTTCTAACAAAAAACTCAAGCCAAGAAGATTTTCAAGAAATGTTAAGCACAATTATTTCTGGCAATTTTTCTTTCATGGCAGGTCCACCTCCCTCAAATAATTTAGACCATTTGAATGGGGAAGAAAAGTTACTGACTGATTCTTTTCCAAAGATTAGTTCTTTATCTAAAAGGGGAACGGAAATTATCAAGCATCTTTTGGAAAACAAGTCGAATCAAGAGGTAGCTCATCAATTATTTATTGGTGTAGAAACCGTTATTACTCATAGGAAAAACATCTACCGAAAATTAGGAGTTAATAACCTTTTGGATCTATACAAATTAGTCGTGGAATCGAGCTAGAGATTTAATAGCTCAAAAGAGAGCACTGTACGTGTACCTGCTCTTTAGAAAAGGATTTTGGGTAAGGTAGCCTTTTTAATCCCAAGTAGACCTTCAAACTGAAACGAAAATGTTCCCCGAATTAATCACCCAAATCCAATTGGTTTTTTACGAGATTGAAGTACTTGGATCGATTCAGAACTAATTGATGATGTGAACCTATTTCCACAATCTCACCATTATCAAGGACAACTATTTGGTCTGCATTTTTAACGGTTGACAATCTATGTGCAACAATGATTACAGTTTTCTCATGAAATAAAGAATTTAATCGCTCCATGATGACATTTTCATTTTCGGAATCCAAACTACTGGTGGCTTCATCAAAAAATAAGAAATCTGAATCTTTATATACTGCTCGCGCAATTAATAATCGCTGTTTTTGTCCACCAGACAACCCCAGTCCTGTGCTGCCTATTTTTGTTAGTAAACCCATTGGTAAGCCGTTAATAAATTCATCTAGATTAGCTACTCTGATTGCACGTTCAATTCGCTCTTCATCAATTTCTTCGTCCGAAGTTGCAATGTTTCGTTCTATGGTTTCAGAGAAAATCTTTCCATCCTGCATGACAATTCCAAAATGATCTCGCCATGTTTCCAATGAAAAGTCTTGAATTTTTGTAGACCCAACCTTAATATCTCCAGCGGTTACCTTATCGTATTTTAGTAGAAGTTTTATTAACGTAGTTTTTCCACTTCCGCTTGCTCCCACAATTGCTGTAATTTTATTTCTTGGAATAACCAGATTAATATCTTTCAAGGCAAAGGGAGATTTAGGACCATTATATTGAAAAGAGACATTCTTTAAGTGAATGGCATCATTATCGGCCACATTCATTTTGTCCAAATCGGTGTCATATTCGTCTACTGGCTGGGTGTGAATTTCATTCAATCGGCTAAAACTCAATTTTGCATCCTGTAATGAACGGATGAAAGAAATTAATCGATTGATTGGGGCATTTAATTCTCCAATAATGTAGGACACACTTAACATTGCTCCAAGTGTCAATGAACCGTCAATAACCAATTGAGCGACCATAAAAGTGATGAAAATGTTCTTTGAGTTATTCAGTAAATCATATCCAGATAACTGCAATTGATCAATATTGAGAACTTTAATATTTAATTTGAATAATTTTTCCTGAATTTTTTGCCAACGGCTCAGTTTGTAATCCTCAAAGGCATTCAGCTTAATCTCGGTCATTGAGGTAATCATTTCAAACGTAATATTTTGACTGTCCGCAAGAATACTGAATTTTTGATAATCGATTTTTTTTCGTCTATTTTGGAAGAAGAGTACCCAAGCGACTGAAATACCTGTCATCCCTAAAAAGATGAGCAATAGAAACCAATTGTAGATTGCAAGGACGACAAAAAAGACAGAAAAATTGATAAATGAGAATAGAATCAAGATACTCTGAGAAGTGAGGAAAGTCTCTATTCTTCGGTGATCAGCAATTCGCTGAGATAAGTCTCCGACTGTCTTTGATTCAAAATATTTCAGTGGCATCAACATGAGTTTCCCTAAAAAATCAGCAATAATGTTAATGTTGATGCGGTTTCCGATCAAAAGAAACAAGCGATTTCGGACAATTTCAAGGACTGTTCCTCCAAAGAATAAGGCTAACTGGCCTAGTAAAACCAGAATCACAATGTTCATTTTCCCTGGCGTAATTCCATCATCAACCAGTCTCTGGGTTAAGAAAGGGAAGATCAATGTAAATCCACTGCCCAATAACAATGTTGCAAAAATAAGGATGAGTTTTAGCTTAAAAGGCCTCAGGTAATTGAAAAGGTAGGAGACATTTGTTTTTTCTTCTACAATACCCTGCTTGTAAAACCGCTCTGTTGGTTCCAAAAGCAGTGCAATTCCCTTTTCTCCTGCAGTCCAAATGGCCTTAAATTTATTTTCTTCTAGTTTTACTTTTCCGTGGCTAGGGTCAGCAAGATAGAAATACCATTCGCCATTTAGTCTATTCCTCTTAACTTCATATAAAACTACAAAGTGCGTTTGATTCCAATGGAGAATACATGGGAACGGAAATTCTTTGTTTTTAAGATCTTCAATTGTAAGTTTTACAGAAAGGGTATCGAACCCAATTGATTCGGCTGCTTGTGAAATCCCCAATAAGTTTACGCCATTTTTGGTAATAAAACAGGCTTCTCTCAAATGTGCAAGGCTTATTTTTTTTCCATAAATTTGGGCAATCATGCTTAGGCATGTTGGTCCACAATCCATTGAATCAAGTTGGTATTGAATCTTAATTCTGTTCATTTGTATTAGTTCATTTTAATGTGAGGCAATTTATTTTCTATTAGAATCCAAGCGCCACTTCTACCAAGAAAAACCATTTATCTAGCAGTTTTTAATCGTTAGACGAGTCTATTACCAAAGTATGTTGAGAAAATTTTATATTACTTTTTTAATGAAAAAAGAGGATAAGAGACCTTACCCTCTAAATACATTTTATAATTGACTGTTACCTGAGCTATAATGTACATAGTCATTCAAACCTACGCACATGACTTGCATTCCTCCACGAATTTGTTGAGCCTTAGCGTCTTTAATTTCTTGAAAATTTTCGCTTTTTTTCATTGCTTTTTTAAATTTTGATTTAAACATAATTTTTAATTTAAATTGTATTATTTAGGATATATCAAGCGTATCCCTGGGTGCTGTTTATAGTTTATAATAAGCGGAACTTTATTCCAGTTTTAAATAATTCTGCACCTCAAAAGAAGGTAAATGATTTCTGACCCTCTTAGTTGTATTAAAATGGCATATTACAACTCCCGCTATCAGCGTTAAACGACGTACAATTTGCCAAGATATCACATGAGCCGTTAAACGTGCCGCAACTGTTTAGGGCAACACAATGGGCTCCTCCTTGAACATCAAGAGCATCAACATCTTTGATAACTTCAAAGTCTTCATTTCCTTTGATTACATCTTTAAATTTTGATTTAAACATAATTTCTAATTTAAGTTATTTTGTTAGAGGGCATATAAAGCGTGCCCTATGACGCTTTGCCTTCAATTTCCTCAGCAATTTGAATTCTGTTCAATGCATTAGGGATAATGATGGACTGTATTTTTTTAATTGGACAATCGTAACTGGATGTGAGGTTTGATAATCATTGAATCAAGCCGAAATAAGATCTTTGTTTTCTTCAGTTTCATCTGCTGATTTTCTGATGAAGTAGTCAAGTGCCAATTTCTCTTTGTAGTTTGACTTAAATGGTGGACAAGCAGGATTTCCTTCTTCCCAAATTTTTGGACATCCACCATTACAAACAGGGAGGAGTTCGCAGGTTTTACACCAAACATCTCCTTTGTCCACAACTTCAGCCCAATTGCGAAGAGTTGCATTTTTATTATAGGTTTCTTCTGGTTTAAAGAGGTTACCAATTTTATGCTCATCTGAAGAATATTCCGTGTAAGGGAACTCCCAGCACGTGTAAATATTTCCGTAGGCATCCCAAACTTCGCTGTCTTCATTCTGAACCATACATACCGAATAAGACCGCCGTGGTAAAATTTCACTGATTGAGATTCCGTATTCATAACACTTAAACAACCAATCAATCTCTCGTTGTGCAAAGTCCTCCAATGATAAACTATCTTTTGATGCATCATTCCCTCCAAAATCTGTGATCGGTGCAAAATAGATACTGACTTTACCCTGCAATTTGTTGTCATTAATGAAATCGATTAATGCTTCCACTTCATCAGAATTTGTTTTATCAATATTCACTCTGATGGTGATGCCACAATTTTCTTCTTCGAAAAGTGGCATGCTTGTAACGGCAAGGATATTCTTGATGATGATGTCAAAAGTACCCGCACCGCCTTTTTTGGTAACTCTTCTTTGATTGTGACTTTTGGCTGTTCCGTCAAGTGTTATTTGGTAATTCGTAACACGACATGTATTTACCAATTCTTCAAACAACTTTGGCTTTAAACTGACACCATTTGTAATCATGTTCGACATATAGTGAAACCCTCGACTTTCGCATGCTGCTCTCATTTTTTTGGAAGCTTTTACTATAGAAGAATAGCCCATTAACGGCTCTCCTCCATACCAGGTAATAGATAAACCATTATACACCGTTTTTTTAGAAAAAATACTTTCAATACGTTCTACATATTTTTCGATAACGTCATCTTTTGCATAATCTGTTGAATGGGTTTGTCCACAATAATGACAACCTAATTGGCAATTGGCAGTGGGTTGTATTGTCATGGAAAGAAAGTTGGCCTCTTCACGTTTTTGCTTGTTTTTAACCACCACATGCTGATATTCATCTTGATCTTGCGGTACAATAAATTCTTTTGAAAGCAAAGTGTTATAAATCTCTTTTGGAATGGAAGAAAAATCATTTTTTATAGCTTGCTGATATATTGGTTCTTCTAAAAGAATAGAAGTACCGCTCCTTGTGGAAAATATGATGCGCTTATTCGGCATATTCCAATCATTGAGTTCATCTGTTGATAAATGGTATTGAGAAAATTTCATGATTCTTGTTTTAAGTGATTCTACTGATTAAATGAGGGCAGGAGGTTTCCTGCCCTCACTAAGGTTTCCCTACTTTTCGCAATTTTCGTAACTATTGCAGGACTGTAAATTGAGACAGTCCCCCGTATAAGTTCCGCAGCTAGTTAGCATTCCGCAGTCTTTACCTCCTTGAACAGAAAGAGCATCCGCATCCTTAATCACTTCAAATCCTTCACTTTTTTTCATTGCTTCTTTGAATTTTGATTTAAACATAATTTTTAATTTAAATTGTATTAATTTAGGATATACCAAGCGTATCCTTTAACGCATTATCTTGACCTCATTTGCTCAGAGCTGTTGCCACTTTTTGGGTTATTAGTCCTGATATTCTTATTCCCAAAGGAATAGGATAGAGCAAATGAGAAATAAGGATTATCAGACCGATAAGAATTATAAATTTCAAATCCATTAATTTCAGTTGTCCACTGCATTTTATTGCTTGCAAAAACATCTTTCGCGCTTAAGCTAACGGTCAACTTTTTCTGGAACAACATAATTCTGAAGCTCGCATTTGTCACGAAAACAGGATCGTATTTATCAATTCCATATACAGATGGAATGCTATATGAAAATTCTAAGTTTAAGTAGAGGGTCTTTTTAGTATTCAAATACACTGAGTTACTTGAGTAAAAATAACCGCTAAGCCCTTCAGTAACTAAACGTGTAGACGAGACCGTAGAACCTATTTTCCGATAAGAAATGTTTGCCGATAGATAACAGGAAAACCATTTTTTGATATCAAAACGAATCGATTGGGATAGACCAAACTCCTGTCGGTTTAGGTAATTATGTTGTACAGAACCCTGATTAATTGTTCCTTCTTCTATCAAGGTTAACAATGAGAAGTCGTTATCGACCTGTTTAAAGTAAATAACGCTTGAAAGGTTTCCTTTAAAGAGATGTCCTATATTAACTTCGTTGGAGAAACTAGGACGTAAAAATGGATTTCCTGCAACATAAGAAAAGGGAGAAATGTAAATTTTGAAAGGATTTAACATAGAAAATCGAGGACGATTAATACGTCTCCCATACTCCAGATAAAAATTATGTTCACTAGATGGAGCGTAAGATAAATGCGAAGAAGGAAACAATTCCGTATAATTAAATTTGTTTGTTTCGCCCGTATTAGACGCACTCCCCTTCGATTGTGTCGACTCCAGTCGAAGTCCAACTTTCAATTTTACTTTTTCTGAGAGATTTTTTTTACCCGAGATATATCCAGAAAACGTATTTTCAGTGAATTCAAACTGATCTTCGATCAGAAGTGGATCATTTGCTGATAGGGTATATTTGATCAAACTCTGCGAAACAGTTTGAGAGTATTTTGTTCCAAAATCGAACTTTGCGAATTTTGACGGAATGATGAAGTCTAATTTTACCGAATAATTAGTAATTTTTCGATTGCTATTGTTTTCATTAAATACCGAAGATGGATTATTCTCTGATTCATTTGTAGAGCGAAAATTTTGTTCGCTTTGTTCGCCAAGACTAAAGTAGTCGGTTGTTAAAATGCCCCTTCTACCTGAGGTATCAAAGGTATGCTCGAAGCGCATTGTACCACCATGACTTAAATAATTTCTAGATCGTTCAAAATTTGTTCGAATCGTAGAGTCAATTGCTACCGAACTTGGTTGTGAAAGAGTAGTTATTGTAGAAGTTTCAGAAAGTGGCTTTTGCCAAGTTCCACTGTAATTCAAAGATAGTTTATTGTTAATTGAAAAATCATAATGACTACTCAGTCCCCAATTCAGTCGATTGGTATGATCAACTGTTGAATTGTGACTATTGAGATGTTGATTGTCATAGTAAACACCTTGTTCATTTATACTAAGCCACTTTCCGAAGGAATAACTACTACTTAAAGAGAGACCAAATTTTCCTTTTTTGATGGATAGTCTCCCTCTAGCCGAATTGTCCATATAAGTAGCAAGATCCTGACTGGCTCTGAGATATGCTCTCCAGCTATCATGCAAAGGGGATTTCAAATTCACATTAATGATACCCATGCTTCCAGCTGCATCAAAATTCGCGGGTGGAGTAGTAATAATTTCGATATTCTTTATACTCTTTGCATCAATTGTTTGAAGTAAATCAATTGCTTGTTGAGATGGTAAATTCTGATCTTTGCCATTAATAAGTAATTTGAAAGATTGCTTTCCATGAATAGAAATTTTATTACCTTGAACCAAGACTCCTGGGGTTACTTTTAAAGCATCAATTGCTGTACCGCCATCCACTACGATCGAATTGTTATAGTCGAAGACCAGGCGGTCAACCATACGTTCAACTTTTTGTTGTTTTGCAACAATCATTACTTCTCCCAGCTTGATTTCTGGTTTTTCAAGCATAATCAATGGAAGATTCATGTTTCTATTAATGAATAGGTAGGATGAATCCGACTCAAGACCGATATAACGCGTCACAATTAGATAATTTCCAGGATCGACAATTAAGCGAAATACTCCAAGAGAGTCTGTCGTTGCACCTGCAAATAAAGAATGAGTGGTATCAGTACTTACCGCCATTACGTTGACAAATTCAATGGGAGTATTGTTGTAATCAACAATAGATCCTTTCAACTCGAATTGAGCATTCAATTGAAAACTTATTACGAGCGCAATAAATACTAACAATAGTTGTGTTCGGTGAATTGTGATGAACTGTTGCATTTAAATTAATTAGAATATTTCCTAAGAATAGGGAGGTTAAATTCTCCTCTAATTATTGAAATAGGTTTCGTGTGAATAACCCTAAATGATTTCAATGATTCGAAATTTGCTTTTCCCTTAAAAAAATGTATGATAAGCCTACTCTAACATGATATTCTATTGACGACATTTTGGGCTTGCTGTCACTATAGAAGAAAAACAAACGATCAAGTATTTTAATCCATTTGTTTTCGAAGACTAAGGAAATAACAATTTAGATTATAAAGTATCCCCTGTTGGGGGGATTTTGCGAACAAACTTGAAATGGAAGTCAACCATATTTTTATAATCAAGAAATCATGACTATTCGTGCTGATAGATCTGGATATGCCGCGATTGCACCACTTGATCGCTATGGTAATTACACAATCGATTTAATCGCATTTGATGCATTTATATCACATGTTGCTTCAGGTTGTCATCAAAACTTCCAAAATAGTCCTACCGCCACTACAATCATTCAAATGCCCTTAATTGGATTTGCTACTGCTGATCCTTGGATCAGAGCTCCTCAAGACTCTTACGACACGCGTAGAGATCAATATTGGGTTTGTGACATAGGATATCCGCGTAGCCCTATATCTGCAAAAGATGAACTGGAAAGTCAATTTGAAAACATTAGTCTAACAACAAAAAATGATACAATTACAAATACGCTAACAATATCCCTCTCTAAATTAGCGCTAAAAACAATTACCATTAGCAGTATATCTGGCCAACTTATCGCCAAATATGACGTTCCAAATGATGTTTGCTCTGAAGATATCAATCTTCAAGATTATGCTCCAGGAATATATATTGTAACAGTGGCGGCAAAGGACAATTCAATTTTCAATTCCAAATTCATAAAACACTAAACGGAATTTACACTAGCAATTTCGTATTTGTAAAAAGGGCTTCCTTAGGGTAGCCCTTTTTCTTTA
>CAKZPK010000539.1 GCA_937139035.1 uncultured Crocinitomix sp.
AAATATACCTACAGCTATTGAACCGCCGTCAGATTGAATTCCTATTGAGTAGGTTGCGTCAAGCCCGATTCCGCCATGGCTGATTCCCCATTCGAAGGTTTGTCCATTGCTAAGCATGGAACAGAATAAGGATACAATTAAAATTTTTTCTTTCAAAATCATGGGTTAATGTGTTTTGTTTATGATAGAACGCTATTTATTCATTTTTGTTTTAAGTATTAACTTTCTATCTTTACCCTCTATATACTGAGTTTTTTTTATTTGAAAAGAAGTACATAGTATTGAGGTAATATGTAATGAAAAAGAGAAATAACCATTGCTATAAATGAAATTAAAAAACACTACTGTTCGATTATTTACGTTCTGCATTTCAGTTATTTTATTGTCAATCTCTAGTTGCAATAAAGGACCTGAGCCAGCTACACCAGAAATTACAACACTTCCTGCTATTGTAGAGGGGGGGAATAAAGCCATTTTTAATGCGACAATTGGTGGAGTAACAACTTCCGTAAACGGTTTTCTTTATGGAACAACACCAGAACCTACACTTGAAAATGCCATTCATATACCTGCAGGTGCGCCGGTTGATGGAGGTATCATGTCTACCATCTCTGTAGAACCTAGTATTCCAACTTATTATCTTCGAGCATATGCCTATGTTAATGATGAAATGCATTATGGAAACGAAGTGTCATTTACAACTGGACATGCAATTGGTGAAAGTTTTGAAGGAGGTAGAGTAGCATATATATTACAGGATGGTGATCCTGGCTATGACTTAAACACAGAGCATGGTTTAATCTTGGCAAACGAATATTTTGGAGCCGACATTCTTTGGGGCTGTGATAGTGTTTATGTAAGCAGTGCTACTGGAATGGAGCTTGGAACTGGTGCCGCAAATACAGCTGGTATTTTAGCAACATGTGCTGTTGAAGGTTCCGCGGCTTACTTATGTGATAATTATGAATCGGATGGCTATACAGATTGGTATTTACCTAGTTTTCGTGAATTAGAAGCAGTTGACACTAACTTCGATATTTTAGAAGATATTGAAGGTGGACATTATTGGTGCTCAACACAATCAGCCGATACATTAAAAGCTTGGGCCATTTATATGTGGACAAATGAAGGCGAAGCTGCGTTTCCTTCAGGTGAATATAAGAAAGACTTAGAGCGTAGAGCTATTGCGGTTAGATCGTTTTAGATCCTGAACAATATTTGCTGTAGTTTTCTTTAAATACTTTTTAAGGTATTATTTTACAATATTTCCCTATTCTTAATTTTTTGCTCAAAACAGGAGCAGATTCAATATTCTCATTCATTGCTTAAAACATTCTTATTATTGATTTATTGTAACCCTGCATAGGTGCGCGCGTTTAAAATAATAGGCTGTCTATATTGTACACGCTATGTTTTTATCACCTCATTAATTAAAGTTTTTGCCTATGTCTGTTTCAATTAAGACAGTATTGTTTGTGTCGCTATTTATTGGTTTATCAGTAAATAGTAGCGCTATTGCGCAAACAGATACCACTGCAACAATTGAATTGAATATTTTTCCTAATCCAAACAGAGGAACATTTTATATTACATTGGTAAAAGGTGAGCCGCAGCATTCGCAATTAATAGGGATGGACGGTAGAATTGTAAAAACTATTTATTTGCAAACTGGGCTTAATTATGTTACAATTGATGCTCCTGCCGGAATCTATATTCTTCAGTTAGGTGATGGAGAGCAGCTACAACAGTTTAAAATTATCAAGAAGTAGGGAATAATTAGATATAGCATTTTCTTCCTTATTTTATAATATGAGCTTCATTTTAACGTTTCGAAAGAAACGCCAAACATAATAATGAAGCTTATAATAATCTCATTTATACTTTTTCCACTATCCTCTCATTGTCAGTTTTTTCTACCTGCAATTGAACCGGTATTGGGAATCAATTATTATAAATCTGCTAAGACCAATGATTATTCATATTACTATTCCGGAGTCGCTTTTTATTATGGATTGAGAGGACAATGCTTTATTGGAAATAGAGTGGCTGTTTCTGTTGGAGGTGGAGCAAAATCATATCCTTATAACGGTGATTTCTTTTTGAGCGCATCTGTTAAGGGGTACGTATATCGTGATTATCAAACTGGTTTTTCGGTGTTTTGTGAACTTGGCGGTGAAACTTCTGGCTGGGGTGGACTTTCCTTACCGTTAATTGTAGGCACAAATCAATACATGGGGGAATCAATTTCTTTCAATTTTAAGCTTCGAATCCCTACAATTTTAGATGTGAAACGCTTTGATTTTTCCTCTCAGTATGAGGTTGGAGTAGAAGCAGGGTTACAATTTGATCTAACCCGAAAAAACAAAAAGATTACGCGTTATGGCAATCCATTTATATTAATGTAGTTTGATTAATTTGAAAGTTGTCATTAACCTTTATTCTCTGATAATAGCAGCCTTTTAGGGACTAAAAAAATAGTGGTAAATGTTTTAGATGCGCCCAAATTCATGATAAACATCACGTTTTAAACCAATAAGTTCTGGTAGTTTTACGTTTGTATTAAATTAACTTTAGCACATGGGAAGAGTAATTGAGATAGCTACTTGCGACAAATCAGGAGCGGATATGGTTATTAATGCTTCGGCAAATGTAACAATGGAAAAAGGGATAGGTGATGACTATCGTGGTGCAAAAGTAGATGCTAGAGATCGCCAAGTAAGTGTAATTACTAAGGAAAACTGGGATTTAGTTTGTCAAGAGTTAGGGACAAAATTGCATTGGACCACTCGAAAAGCAAATATCATCATAGAAGGCGTTAATTTGGAAAACTCAACCGGAAGCATCTTAAAAATTGGAGATTCTTTTCTAGAAATAACAGGACAATTACCCGTAGGAAATCGTTTGGAAAAACAATATGCAGGATTAAAAGGGGCCTTAACTCCTAATTGGCGTGGAGGTGTTGCTGCTAAAGTAGTGCATGAGGGAGTCATTCATGAAGATGATGAAGTATTATTAGGAGATAGAGATTAACTAAGGACTAATTTTGGTTGTGTTTTTACGATTAATAAATAGTAAGCAGTTACCCGTATGATTTGAATCAGAAATTGCCTTATAACACTGTTGTAGCTTTGTTCAAATTTTTATAATGGAAAAAGCAACATTCAAAACAGTGAAGTTTGTCCCAAATCAAGACAGAGAGTTTGGCATTACACTTCGAAAAAGAGTTAACGCTTATTTTAAATCTAACAAAATCTCAAAAACAGGCGATTATCGTATTTGGATTAAAATAATTGCAATGCCTCTTATATATTTAACTCCATTTGCATTAATACTAACAGGGATGTTTTCTGATAGTTTGGTGCTGTATTATGGTCTTTGGGTTTTAATGGGAGTTGGCTTAGCAGGTTGTGGATTAGGAATTATGCATGACGCAAACCATGGAGCAATATCTAAAAATAATAAAATCAATAAGTTTGTTTCGTTAATCATTAACTTGGCTGGTGGTTACGCCTTGAATTGGCGGATTCAACACAATGTATTACACCATTCATTTACCAATATTGATGGTTATGATGAAGATATTGATCCTTCAGGTTTAATGCGATTTTCTCCACATCAACCAGTTAAACCGTTTTATAGATTTCAAATCGTTTATGCTTGGTTTTTATACGGTTTGATGACTTTTTCCTGGGCTACATTTAAAGACTTTTTGCAAATTACGAGGTATAATAAAAAAGGATTAGTTAAAGCTCAAGGCGCATCATTTAAAACAGAGCTTTTTAAGTTGATAGGACAAAAAATTGTTTATTATGCCATCTTCTTAGGTTTACCATTCTTATTGTTGGACTTGGCGTGGTGGCACATTCTTTTGGGGTGGTTTGTCATGCACTTTACAACGGGTTTAATCTTAGGTTGTATTTTTCAACCTGCGCATGTTGTTCCAACTTCAGAATTTCCTCTACCCAATGCTAATAATGTCGTTGATGGTGATTGGTTAAAACATCAATTATTAACAACTGCCAACTTCGCACCTAAAAATCGTATTTTATCCTGGTATGTTGGCGGGCTAAATTATCAAATAGAACATCATTTATTTCCTAATATAAGCCATGTACACCATAGTGAGGTTTCAAAAATTGTTAAGGCTACAGCCAAAGAGTTTAACTTACCTTATTATTCGCAAAAAACATTTAGAGGCGCATTATTTAATCATGCAAAAATGTTGTATAAACTACGAAAATAGGTTGAGATTTTAAATTGCCCTGCAGAGTAGTGTACACGCAATTTATTGTTTTAATTATTCCAGTTGTAGTATGATAGCAGACTATTTCTAATGCCAAAATTGTAAAGTTAAATACATGACTCAGTGATTTATAAGTAAACATTGGTTGGGTATCAAAACTCAATGTCATGATTGTAATACTTATATAAAATCCGTTTGTTCTTAACGGATTTTTTTATGTAATAATTATCCATATATTTTATCACCTTTTTTCCTTCTATAAAAGAAAAGTTAGAGTCTGATAAACTTATTTTTAAATCTGAAGAAGGTTGATCATTCTTACTTGCATTTAAATCTCTAATGATGATTGAGTCATTGTCAATCTCTAGAATTTCTATCTCGGAATTTTTGACATGATGCATGTCTGTATATCTAACATAGATATTAAGGTTAGTGCAAGATGCAAAAAAAAGCAGTAGTGCTGCAAAGAGAAATTTAAAGGGCATTTACTTAGATTAATTGTTTTCAACGTTATAACAAACGTTGGTTGCGAAAAGTTACAATATGCATGGATCTGCAAAGTCTAAATACAGATAAGATCGTTTTAAACAAAAAAAGAGGAGCTTCATAATTTTGAAACTCCCCATTCTGTTCGGTTGTGAATATTGATAAATAGTACTGTTTATTATTCTTGACGCACGTTATAGCCTTTTATATCAACTGTTATCGTCACAATATTGATTTTTACAATAAGTTTTTTTGACGTTGTTGATTTGCTTATTGGACGACTAGTTTCTCTCTCCAAACTTTCTCCCCTTGCTCAATATTAACCCAATAAGTGCCTGATGGAAGTTGATCTAATTCAATAGTAGTTGAAGTGTTAAATATGCCTTTTAGAACCTCTTCTCCCGCCAAGTTATAAATGGTATAGTTGGCATCTAAATCATTAGGAAGTGTTAATTGAACTTGATTAGTGGCAGGGTTGGGGTAGAGTTTTATTTTCACTTCTTTAGATTTGTCTGCTACACCTCCAACTCCTATTGGAGTAACAGAAAAATCATCAACAAAGTAATAGGCGCCTGCAAACGGTAAAGGCCCTTCTACAGCAACAGATACACTTGTTTCTTCGTCCGAGTAAAAATTTCCAATTGTAAGTTGAGAATAGGCTGAATCTGCTTCGAATTCAAAAGTGTATTCTACCCATTCATTACTAAATACTTCACCTTCAATTTCCACTTGCGGTGGTCGATTGATGTATGAAGTTCCAACTTGGTTTAAGGCAGCAGTGGACAATAAAACGCCTATTCCGTCACATTTATAAAAGTGACCAATTCCTGATTCGCCATTGGTCAGCCAAAAGGAAATGGAATAGACATTACCAACAACCATAGGTTCGGCTAGTTCAACACTTAAATATTCTCTAATATTAGTTGCTCCAACAGAAGGATCGTGATAACCTAAAAAGGCCATAATGGCATCTGCGGTGTGGGGCGTAACAGTTGCAGGAGGAACAGTAGGTAAATCAGCTGCGCCGCTACCATCCATATGGAAGTATTCTGGGTCGGCGAAATAGCCACCCTCCGGTTCTCCGCCAGCATTGGTCCAACCAACACAAAGTTCCCATTGTCCCCAATTGTCAGGCAGGGAAGTGAAATTTTCAAAACTATTGTTGGGCACAAGTTCTTGCGCTTGGCCATTAAAAGTTGCGGTCGCTAATAGAGCGAATCCTATTTTTTGAATATAATACATGAAGATAAGTTTTAGTTATGGGAGATAACGTTCTTTCTTTGTTTTTATTATGCTCAATGGTTGTGATACGACTAATGACGAAATGTTACTGTTTATTGTTAAAGTATGTTTATCAGTTAGGGGCGGAGAAAAAGCCTTAGTTGCACGAAGCGAAGTAAATAACGTGAAATATTCACTCAAACCTCCCACTAGTATGACTTTTATAAAATGATAAACTTTCGGTTTTAACGAAATTACCTAAAGAATCAAATTCAATCACTGTATTCTTGTCATAATCGATTTCACCATGCAGTTTACCATTAGGAAAATAAACCCTATGTATCCCAACATGATTTTTGTTAATGTAAGCACCTTCAAACCAGACTGATCCATTTCTGTAGACTCCCTTGGCATAAACAGAATCCAAATTGGATGTAATATAATCGTCAAGCGGCACTAAATAACCCATTTCCTTTTCTGGCAAGGCCATCCATGAAATGGTGTCGTTTTTGTAGAAAAATTCCTGATAAATATTAAAATTATAAGCTGATTTATTAAATCGGTTATGATTAAGTCTGTAACACCAGAAATACCCCTGTTTAAGCCCTTTTTCATAATAACCTTCTTTTTGAAACCCATTAGATTCTTCAAACCAATAACCATTTAAAGTATCATTCAAGAAAGTCTCAATATGCTTTATTCTGTTTTTATTGCTTCTTGATATCCACATCCCTTGTTTTAGTCCGTTAGAGTCAATATGATTAATTTTTGAAATGAAAGGTTTCTTATACGTTTTAAAATGTGAAGCAGGAGTTTGTTGAGAAATGGTTTTAGAGGTCTTTTCAATACTTCTTTTATCTGTCAAACCATCAGAACAAGCTTCAATGAAACAAAAAAATAAGGATAAACAAATGATTCTTTTCATAATTAATCAATTATATAAAGATAATACGTAGCATGAATAAAGTAACGCTTATTGGGGATATGATAAGTATTGAATTTATGAATACAAAAGAGTCTAATATATTCCCCGAAGTTGATCAAGTTTAAGTATGTCAGATTTTTCGGGTTTAAAATGTGATGGGTTGGGGAATATTTTGCTGCTTTGGGCAGGTTAAAAACAAAGCTTATCACTGTTCTATTACTTTCAGTCTAATGATACGCAATTAAATCATTAAGCAGTGTATTTAGTTTGATGGAAATACAAAAAAGAGAAATGATAAAATGCAAACCTTTTCTACGCTGGGCGGGAGGGAAAACGTGGTTTAAAAAACATATTTCTGACTTTCTCCCTATTGATGGTTATAACCAATATCATGAACCTTTTTTAGGTGGGGCTGCAATTTTTTTCCATTTGCAGCATTCACCAGCTTTTTTATCAGATTTAAACTTAGAGTTAATAGAAACCTACATTGAAATAAGAGATAACGTTGAAGAGGTTATCTCTCATTTAAAAAAATTCAAAAACACCAAAGAGTTCTACTATGATGTAAGAGCTTCGAAATATAGATCAAGAAGTAAACAAGCCGCCAAGTTTATTTATTTGAATCAAACTTCATTTAATGGAATCTATCGAGTTAACCTCAAAGGAGAGTATAACGTTCCATTCGGCTACCGTTCAAAGAATTTTTTTGAGCCTGACAATTTAAGGCTAGTTAGTCAAGCTCTGCAAGGGACAAATATTAGTCAATGTAACTTTCAAGAAACCTTAAATAACATACGGGAGAATGATCTTGTGTTCATTGATCCTCCGTATACAGTTGCACATAATGACAATGGTTTTATAAAGTACAACGCCAAATTATTTGATCTTGAAAAACAACATGAACTATCAGAATATATTGATGAAATAAAAGCAAGAGGTGCCTATTATATACTTACCAATGCTGCTCATAAGGTTGTAGAGGAAATTTTCACTAAAGAAGGAGATTCAATGATTGGTTTGTCAAGAGCAAGTCTGATAGGAGGGAAAAGTGCGAAAAGAGGTGCCTATAAAGAATTTATATTTACAAATACCATAGTAAATGACTGAAGAATTGAGACGTTCATTATTGAATAAGTTAGTAGCAGATAATGAGTTATTAAAAGAGTTGAAGGTAAGGAAGAGGGATTATGTTTTAAAAGACATTGAAAAGGATGATAAAATCTTAGCTGAGCATCAAAAAAATGGATGGGTTATTCAACGAGAACTGAAAAAAACTTATCGATTAAAGAATAAAAAGCCACATGATATATTGTTTGAGGATAAGGTTTGGTGTGTTTTTGCTCAACTAGGGTTTACTCATTTGAATGAAAATCGATTCTTAGCCATTCCTTACGACAAGTCAAATTCTAAGCTAACCAAACAAATTGATGTATTTGCCAAAGACGAGGAATCTATTTTATATGTTGAATGCAAATCTTCAAAGAAGCTTGGACGAGGAGATTTTAAAAAAGAACTTGAATCAATCAAAGGGATTAAGGGAGGTTTAGAAGATTCGATAAAAAAAATGTTTCCTAATAGTAAGCCTAAAATCAAATTCATTCTGGCCACTGAAAACAAAACTTTGGGAGAATTAGATGCTGAACGCTTAAATAATTTTGGGGGGATTCATTTGGATGAAGAAGCTATTGATTATTATTTGAAAATGTTTACTCAAATAGGTGTTGCTGCCCGATACCAATTGTTGGGCTATTTATTTTCGGGATACACGATTCCTGATATGGACAATAAAATACCTGCGATTAAAGGCAAAATGGGAAAACATACTTACTATTCTTTTTCAATTGAACCCGAGAAACTACTGAAAATTGGATATGTCCTTCATAAAAGCAAGGCGAATAAAAACATGATGCCTACATATCAAAGAATAATTAAAAAGAAAAGACTTAGTGATATTAGAGAATTCATTGAAGAGGATGGAGGTTTTTTTCCAAATTCTATCATTATAAGTTTAGATGCTAAAAATTCAAGGTTACAGTTTGATTCAGCAAATACCCAAGTAAGTTCTGCAATCTCAAAAGTTGGAATACTTCATTTACCTAAAAAATATCGTTCCGCATATATTATTGATGGTCAGCATAGATTATATGGTTATGCTGGAACCTCTTACAGTAGTACAAATTCAATACCTGTAGTTGCTTTTGTTAACTTGGAGAGAGAGGAACAAGTTGATTTGTTTATGCAAATAAATGAAAATCAAAAAGCTGTACCAAAAACATTAAGAGAAACTTTAAATGCTGATTTGCTGTGGACATCTACAAATAAAAAAGAGCAGCTTAAAGCTTTGTCTTCTAGGGTTTCGATCTATCTTGGAGAGGAGAAAGATTCTCCTTTTTATGACTATATATCTTTAGGTGAAGATAACCGTGTTTTAACACCTGGAAATATTACTTCAGCGCTATTAACTTCAAATTTTTTCGGAATTGTAAAGAAAGATTCAATTGAGCAGTTAGGCACATTTTATAAGGGAAGTCTAGATAGCGCTTTTAAGAATACCTATGAATTTTTACGTCTTTCATTCGAGTACTTAACTAAAAATTTGACTGTAGACTGGGAAAAGGGAAAATCAAGTTTTCTATTTGTAAATAAAGGTGTGCATGCAACAGTTCTTCTGTTAAGCGATATTGTAGATTATTTGGAAGAGCAAGCTGTTATTGATTCAAATAAAAGCACAAGCTTGGAAATCTTTGATGAAGTAAAGAAGTACTTAGATCCTCTAATAATTTTTGTTAGAGAAATTGATGAAGAAACCCATTTAAAATTCAAGGACATGAAGGGGTCAAGCGCCCCAAAAAGGTATTGGAGGAAATTTCAAATTTGTATAAAATCAAGCTATCCAGAATTTAATCCAGATGGGCTTGATGAGTATGTTAGAAACGAAGAACGTGCTTTAAACTCAAATACTCATGAAATGATAAAGGATATTGAAGAGTACATGAGGACTGATTACAAAACCAAACTTTACGATAGACTCGGAGAGGAGTGGGCATGGAAAAAAGGGGTTCCAATTAAGATACAGGATGATGCTGAAGATAGGATGAGAAAGAAAAATAGAAGTCGAACTAAAGAGGATGAAACTGAAGAGTGGGATAACTTGAATTTAATTCACTATAAAGAAATTGCACGTCATAATTGGCAATACCTTGATGAAGAAAGAAAAAGAGTTAAGTTTTTCGAGAAGTATTACACAATGCCAGGTCAAGAGGGGTTAAACAAAGATGACAAAACTAAATGGTGGGTAAAATTGAATGACCTTCGAAATATTGTTTCTCACGTATCTAGTGATCAAATATCAGAAAGTGATTTCGAGTTTGTTCAAAGAATTCATAACTGGATGATTAAAGGGGATACTAAAAACAAGTGGCAATAGTTTTGAGAGTAAACAACTTGATATAAAACTGCATAATTGTGTTTGTGTGAAAACGAGAAATTAAGTTATGAAGTTAGAAAATCATGGTGCAAAGTTATTATAATTGACTTTTAACACATATCAAAGTAATGTCTCTTTTTCGTTTATAGAATATACTGTAAGGGATTCACTTTCTAAATATGGAATAATTTAGAAAGTGAATTTTTAGTTTTTAACCAATTTCAAATTTTCATTAAAAAAGAGGCATGAAATTCATTTTTAATGAACGAATATTAAGGTTTTATTCATTGTTGTTTTTTTATTGAAGTAATAGTTATTGATCAGGCTCTGAGATATGAAACTATACCTTTAGGACAAAAAAAGAACGTTTTTATCTTAATTGTATTGGGACAATTCACCTAGAGTCAAGTAGCGTTTCAAACCTATAGTGTCATGGATGTAATTGCATGCCTACGATTACTTAGGTTGGAATTGTTTGATCAGTATAAAATTTAACAACTGTAGTTTCTGATTTATAAGTTGTAAATAACATATGTGTTATTTTATGATTATCTATGCACCTTTTTCTGCTTTTCTAATCAAATTTATAAATGTCCAAAGAAATTAAAACAAGTAATAGTGCATCTATTCTTTTATTGTTCTTCCTAACTCTATCCACAGCTGTATTATCACAAAATCCTAAATTAGACAGCCTTAAAACCGAGTTAAAAACGCTGTCATCAAAAGACACAAATAAGGTTAAATTACTTAACGACATTTCTTTTGCAAGCTATGGATATGATCTGGAGCAAATGAAACAATTTGCAGACCAAGCAACTGCATTGGGAAAGGATCTTGATTTTATCAAGGGGGAAGCACGAAGTTATTATTTAAAAGGACTTTATTACCTAAGGAAAAGAGAGTTGGATTCTTGCAGAACTCAAACTGCTCAAGGATTAGTTTTACACGAACAAATCGACAATTATCCTGGAGTTTCTAGCTGCTATTACTTGATTGGACAGACATATCATGCTCAAGAAGATTATGAGAATGCTATTTTATTCTTCAACAAAGCTTTAGAAATCTATAGAACTGAAAATGATGAGGCTGGCGAAGCAATGATTTTGTCTGGTATGGGGTATATTTTTAATGATAAAGGTGATTTTGAAGAAGCTGAAAATGTGCTCAAAGAATCCATTGCCATATATGAAAGTTTAAACGATAATAAAGGAATATTAAGCCCTTTAAATAATCTAGCCCTTGTGTATACCCAACAAGACAGACATTCTGAGGCTTTAGGCTGTTTTCAAAAATCTTTAACAAACTATAGAGAAGAGGGTAATAAGTATAGTGGTGCTAGTATTTTGATGAATATGGGATTGATTTATTCAACTATGGATCAAAATGATAAAGCTTTGCCTTATTTACTGGAAGGACTTGTGTTAGCCAAGGAAATAGAAGACGAATTACTAATCTCCAAGTATCTTGTAGGAATAGGTTATGTGCATAGATATAATAAAGAGTATCAAAAAGCACTTGATTACTATAATGAAGCTTTAGCGATATGTGAAAGAATTAATAGCAATCAAGGCCGATATAACTGTTATCAGAATATTGGCGGAATGTATATTGATAAAGAAGAATTTGAGTTGGCCTTGAGCTATTTTAAAAAGGCACTTGAAGTAAGTATTGAAGATTCTGGTAAACGTGGAATTGCTGAATCATATACACAATTGGGGCTTCTTTATATTGAATTAGGGGACTACAATAAGGCGCTTGAAAACACCTTGAAGGGGAAAGAAATTGCAGATGAAGTCTCCTTACTTAGAACGCAAGCAGAAACGAATCGATTATTGTCTTTAATTTATGAACAAGAGGGAGATTTTGAAAGTGCACTAGAGCGGTTTAAGGATCATAAGACGCACAGTGATAGTCTTTTTAACAAAGAAAGTGTTGAGAAAATAACCAGCCTTGAATACGAGTACAAATATCAACAAGAGTTAGATTCAGCCCACATTCGAGAACTATCGTTGACTAAGTCAGTTAAAACAACCACGTTGAAACTAGAAAAATCGCAAGAGAAATACCTCTGGTCAATTATCCTTTCTTTAATAATCGCTATGGTTTTAGGTGGATTTATAGTGTATTTGCGTTTTAGAAACATAAAGTCTAAAACGCAAAACATTGTTATGGAACAAAAGCTTCTTCGTTCTCAAATGACGCCTCATTTCATATTCAATTCCCTTTCAGTGTTGCAAGGAATGATTTTAGTTAAAGAAGAGAAAAAATCAATCACCTATCTTTCCGAATTTTCTAAATTACTGCGTATAGTTCTTGAAAATTCTAGAGGTAAAACCGTCTCACTTGCGCAAGAATTAAATGCGATTGAAAACTATTTGGCACTTCAAAACTTGATGGATGAAACCTACCAATATCAAGTGAATATTGATGAGGGGATTGATGTGACTTTATTTGAAATACCTGCAATGCTTATTCAGCCATTTGCTGAAAACTCCATTGAACATGCCTTTCCACATGAAGTCGACAATCCGTTAATTGTAATTCATATTAGCTTCTTAAACAATAGACTTATATGCACCATAACTGATAATGGAATTGGAATTAATTCTCAAAAACAATTCTTAAGAAAAGATAAAAAATCCTTAGCAACAACAATTACTTCCGAACGCCTTAAAATTCTGTCAAAAGACTTTAAAATACATGGCGCCGTCACTATTGTAGACCGACAAGTACACAATGAGCAGGGTACGGTTGTTACACTAGAAATTCCGTATAAATTATATGAATATTAACGAGGATGTTTCGATTTGCAAACATTTATGAAAAATAATCATCTAATTTTTTCTTTTTAATAATTGTGTAGTCCTATTATTAGTAACTAATAAGATTGTTAATCAGCTACATTAAATTATTGTTCTGTGTAAGGTAATTAAGCGAAAAGAGGTCGGTTTAATTGATTTTTTCTGTAGATTAGCACTCATTATAAGACATTATCCCGTGAATAAAATTGTTTTTATTTTATTGCTATTTTCATTTAATAGTCTCTCTCAAAAAGATGAATTGAAAGTAGATTTCATCTTCCCTAATGATGGCAATTATGAAATAAGAGTAAACCAAAATGCCATATATGATACAAGTAGTGTTTTACTGGCTGAAGGAACTTATTTTATTGAAATATGGAATCCGGGGTTAAAATTAATTATTGACACTATTTCTATTCTTCCTAAGAATGATAATGTATTCAGGTACGGTATTAAAGTTTCGGATCAACATGAAATTCATAAAATGCAAATAAAAAGATATAATAGTAAAAGACGAATATCATTATTACCATATCTCTTATTAGATGTTTTAGGAGGAGCCGCAGCGTCAATTTATTATGCCAAAGGACGTTTTGAGTATGCTGAATTATTAAACCTTAAAAATATACATGATAATAATTTAAATTCAGATTTAAGCAATGATGAATTTATCAAATTATATAATGATAAAAGTGTTTTATACAACCGTACAAGGTTAATGTATTTTTCGTTAATTGGGTTCACTGCTTTGTCAACTTCATTTACTATTATTCAGAATTATCGATACAAGAGAAAAAATAAGCTTCCAAGCAACCCTTCTCTTATAAGTCCATTTACCAGCAAAGATTATAATTTGTCATTTGTTATGACCCCAAATGCTCTTGGCTTTAAATTTGCTTTTTAATTATGAAAACTAAAGTGGTAATATTGGCTTTGTCATTACTCTCATTGAGTTCTTGCCTAAAGAAAGTTGATTCATTGAATGAAGATGATATTTTTTCGTCCACTTATGATGGACCAATTTGGTTCTCACAAAAGGATGATTATACACTCTCTTTTTATCACTTTTTCAGGTTTAGAATTAAGAACTATCAGCTTTCACATACATTAAAAAATTATAACATAGTTTATAGTTTGAATTGTGAAGGGAACTATCTTAATCCTCTTTCTAAGAATGAAGATGTTTTTACAATAAGAACAAAAAAATCTGATGTCCAGGATGGGATTTTTATTGTGAAAATTGTTATTGGCAGCGAGAATGGCATAACCGCTCCGTTTTGCTATCAATGGCAATTTTGAATGAAATTCATTATGACATAGAGGTTACATTCGGACCTTGTCCTAAAAACTTTCAGGATTTTGGTGTTAAATAGTTTGGCAAGAGGTTTTATTCTGTCTGTTAATCGGGCTTGTCTTCCGGAATGTAATGAAGGAAGAGCGGAGTAGTGCTGATGGCTATTAAGGGGAGTTTTATTCTTTTACGGGTTTTTATTAGGGGTTACGGCGAGAACACTTTTTTGTGACGTGTACACTGAAACTTCAGTGTAGGTGTAGCGGAACAAATGGGTGTGGAATAAAAAAAACACCATCAATCTTAACTGGAATTCGTATTTTTATCATTCATATCAAAATGATTTATGAACTCATTAAAAAAAATAGATAAGCTAAAAGATTTAACTTATAGCGAACTTTCAGAATTAGTTAAAACTCTTTTTAAAAATCTAGGGTATTATGGTTTGACCTCTCAAAATGAGAGGTGTATCACTGGTTTAATTAAAACTGGAATTACATCTTCGACCCAAGGTTTTATTCTTTATGACAAAGCTTTTACAGGAAGTGGTGCAGATTTAAAATCATTCATTGATATAATTCAAAGCAACGCAGATAAATATGATTTCCATACTTGCTATTTAATAAACACTGAAAACATTTCTAGTGGTTTCAGAAAAAAAGTGAATATTAAATACAACACAGAATATATTGATAGGGATGAACTAATTAAACTTATTGACGAGGGTTTACCGAACTTTTGGAATCATTCGGATTTGGAACTCTTAGAGTATGAGAAATATTTTTTAAATAGCATTGCTAAGGATGATGAACTTAAAAGGTTGAAAATATCTGAAAAAACCTATGACAAATTATTAGGGATTTTTATTGAACCGCGTATATACCAATTAAAAGAAGACAAAGAATCAGTCCACCCAGTATTAGAAAAATTTGATAGTAAAAAAATATTAGAAATTAAAACACCTGCAATTATTGCGGGAGACACTGGGACAGGGAAGACAACTTTTTTACGGAAAATGGGTGAAACATCTATTAAAGAAGCTGACCCAAATAAAAAGAAAAGAATTCCTATTTTTATTTCTACGGTAGATTTAATATCCTGTGATTATAATGTTTCCAAAGCTATAAATAAGAATTTAAACGGATTTTATGAAGGCAATTATTTAAAAGCTTTAGAAACTTGTGATATTTTAATACTTGTTGATTCCATAGATGAATTTGAAAGGAAAATACAGAAAAATATATTAATTGAATTAGAAAGTTTATTTAATGAATTTAACATAAATTACTTTATAGGCACGCGACATATCGATAATGGCTTCAATGAGCATATTAATCAAGAAATGTCATATTTTAATATTGACAAATTTAACGATCACCAAATCAAAAATTTTATTTCAAAATTTTTCCCGAACGGTTCAAGAGCTGATAATTTGATTAATGCTTTAAAGGAAAATAGAATTCTTGAAAGATTGCCAATAACACCATTATCAATATCCCTAATATCAATCCTTTTTGAAGAGAAAAATTTTGAAATACCAGCCACAATTTCTGATATATATGATAATTTCAATCTGTTGTTATTAGGCAAAGCCAATGTAGAAAGTCGATTTGAATTCATTGATATAAATTTTAAAGAAAGAATATTATCACTCTATGCTTTGAAGGTTATGTCAACAGAAAATAAAATACCTCTAACAAAGGATGAGTTTATATCCTTTTTTAACGAGTATTTTAAAAATAAAACTCAGCCATTACCAGAAAACAAATTAGAAGAGTTTTTAATATTTTTAATAGAGAATACAGGGATATTATTTTTAAAGAATGGTAAATATGTTCAGTTTAAACATGATTCATTTCTAGAATATTATTGCGCAATTGAAATCTTTAAGCATGAAAGAGATCAAGAGGATTTATTAGTTGAAAATTTCTTTGATCCAAATTGGCAAAATTCAGCAATATTTTATGCAGGAAAGTCAAGGGATATGCCAAAATTTCTTGAAAAAATCACAGCAAAGGTAAAAACATCTAATAACCTAAATAACTATTTTGCGGGGGTCATGGGAATTGGCTATTTGTTACAAGCTTTATATCAAACCGATAACGTCTTAAGGAAAGATTCTTTGTTAACAGCTCTTAATATCAATATAAAAAGCTATGAACTATTGAATAAAATTGTGGCAGATGAACAAATGGTTTCATTTAAGAATATGAAGTTGCCATTTATAGCAATGATAAACATGTTTTTCTTTTTTGAAAATTTCAATTCAGTTACAATTAAAACACCATTATCCTTGGCATTTGATGATGTTTATGATGAATTTAAAACAGATACGAAACATGTTTCAAATGGCTACAAAGCTTTAAAATTGGCTTTGACTCTTAATTCTACACGAATTAAATCTGATGAACAACTAGAAATATTAGTATATAATTCTGCATTTCTTAATAATCCTTTTTTATTATTGTTAGCGGATTTGGGGGTCTCCTTGTTTAAAGGAAATAATTACAATGAACTAAATAAAGAAATTGCCAAAAAATTTGTGGGTGAAAATAAAGTGGCGCAATTATTACTTGATACACCTGCGAAAAAATTAAGATTTACTGGGTTGGATCAAATTCGTTCGAAGAGACGTGTAAACATTTATACAGAAGGGAAAAGTGATGTTGAGATTATAGAACATGCCTTTATGAAATTAACGGGAAATACTGATCCATATTGGTCAATAAAATCAAGCGGTAATACTACCGGTGGAGCCACTGAACTTCATGGAATGTTAATGAAATGTGCACCTATGGTTAAAGAAGATGAAGTCGTTATTGGTGTTTTTGATAATGATGCTAAAGGTATTCAAGAATTTAAAGGGCTTAAAAACGAAATTTACAAATTGATTGAGGGATCTAAAAGAGTTAAGAAACATATTAGCAAAAATATTTATGCGATAAAATTGCCAATACCGCCATTCAGAAATCAATATTTTCTTGATGATCAAGTGTTTAATTATTTTTGCATTGAACACTATTTTGAAGATGACTTGCTACTTAAAGAAGGAATGGTAAAAGAAACGCTACTCACTGACATTTTTGAAATTAATGACAAGAAGAAGAAGAAATTTTCCGGATCAATACGCAAGATAAACGACCCAGAAATTTTTAAAAATTTTAAATTTTTATTTGAACAAATAGATGCATTATCTGGAGTTGATAAGATTAACTATGAATGCTAATTGGTCGAAATTAATAAGAGTAGAGTGTTGAATTTTGTATTTAGGCAGCTACTTCAATAGTTCTTCACTATTACGTATTTAGACAATATACAAATTGGTTATGCAACTAGACATGGAGAGCTTAATAAAGTAGTTGACCTCGGAAGCCTTGAAAACTTGCTTAACGATATAATTCCAGATGGAGGAAATAGAGATAAAGTTCTTGCAGCAATTTTGAACAGATTGTGTAATATAACAGATCATACTGGAACAAAACAGCGTTTTATTGATTGCATTGAGGAGAACCTAACTTGTGATTTAATTTGTTCCTGTTTGCCAAGTATTCCTGCTGAAACAACATGTTACTTTGCTAAAAGAAAAGATCTTATTCAAGAATATAAAGGGGGGGCGTCAACAAGTCCACGGGAAGATGTTGGTGAGGGAGATCATTATATATTACCAATTACTGCCGCTTGTCTTCTTGGACTAATAAATGTACTTAGTGTAAAACATGGTTTTAATATAAGTTTTGGAGACATGTCTTCAAGTAATGGAAGTGACCCATGGCAGGCAGGGAGTAAACATCATGCTGGAAACGGGCACCGTGGAAAGCGATCTGGAATTGATGTTGATTTTCGTTATCTCAATACTGATGGTGTTAGTTTCCAGAGTGCAAATGCATTCAAGAACGATTCATATAGTCTCGAAAACAATCAAATCGTATTCGATACCGCAAAAATCTTTGGTTTTGATATAAATTATCAAGGTACGAGTGGTAATATTGTTGGACCCAAGAAGGCGGGTGGTCATAATGATCATGGTCATCTTGGACTTACGATAGTTAATGTTAATTGGAAGTTTACGAGCAAGAAACCAGGATTAAATTTAAATATTAACCGATTTGAATAATATGAGATACTCAATTTATGTATTACCGTTCTTGTTAATTTTTTCTTGTTCCTCAGAGTCTAGCAACGAGCCTAATGAGCTAAACAACAGCAATTCTCCTGAAGTGAGTTTACTCGAAATAGATACTGTTTTAACTGAAGAAAATCAAGATGTTGTTAATATTCTTGTTAGTGACACAAAAGGTTTTGTTGTGCAATCGGGAGATATGGAATACGGTGAAATTCTTTTCATTCGAAATTTTGAAAATGAGATAATAGACACATTCATTGTAGAGGAGAAAAAAACTCTTGTATTTCCATGTTATGGCCGCGAGGCAGATAGATTTATGATACAGCATAAACAAGATACAGGATATATATTGAAAGATGTTCGTATAGAATTTCAAACATGGACGGAACACCTTTTATCTGCTACGTCCATTAGCTTTGATTCCCGTGAGTCTTTCGTATACGAATCTGCATCTATAGAATCGACAGTTATCCCTTATGAATTAGATGAATTCTACACCCCTGTAGAGGTTAATAGTGAATGGCTTAAGGTTCAGTGGGGGTATGCCGAACCATATAATTATGGATGGATTATTTGGGATAATCGTGACACACTAAACGTAGAAATGCATTACTTTTTTTAATGAGCTAAAAAGACATTTTAATAATGGATAATCCCTGGAAAAAAGAAAATAGTAAATGGTTTAATAGAAATAGCCCTTATTTGGGAAAAGCTGTTTCAAATACAATGAGTGATAAAGGGTCAGTTTTTTATGCTAAAAGCGGTGAATACATTGCAACTGATTCGACTAATCATGGTGGTATTTATATTCTCTTTGATTAGATTGAAGGGCTTCATTCAAGAAGTGATATTACAGAGGAAACGTTAAAGTTTTATAAAGAAATAGCAGATGAACCTTCTTTGGGTTCAACTACAATGCATGTATTTACTATAGAGTATAATCTTGATGATTTTTTATATGTTGCAGGAGTTATTAATTCTGAATCAAGTGGTAAAAGAAGAAACGAGGTGTTGGGAAGAGCCAATGCAGTCAATAACGAAGCTGCAATTGCTGGTAGAACATTGAGAGAACAGGTTGATCATTATTCATCTGTGCCGGGAAAGAAAAAGATAAGTAAGACTTCAAATGGAGAAAACGCTGTTGGTGTAAGAGCTGCAGTAATAGATATACTAAGTGGTGGTATAGATGTTTCAAAAGGTGGCACTCATTGGGATTGAAATAATTTTTCAGCTTGGGGGCTGTCAGATTTGAAAGGTGAACCGCATAATAAATTCACAGAATATGGAACAATTAAAATATCAAAGGAATTATTTGATCAATATTTAAATAACCATTTGGCATATTACACAAGTGGCACGATTCGCTATGGAGTTACGAGATTTACTATTCCTGCAGAAGTGTTTACCAATGAAGAATATCTTGATGACGAAGGTAATTTTGATTGCACATATGATGAAAATGATGATGATATACTTATTGCTACAGCAGTAATCGGTTTTACAATTTTTTGGAAGAGAATAGTATGAGAACAATATTTTTATTTTTTTTAGCCTTGTTGATTTCATGTGGGCAAGCGTCAACATTTAATCCTAGAGAAGACCTTGATATAACCAAAGTCGATACAGTCCAAAATGAAACTGTTAGTGATACTATCATATCGTCGGAACCTGAAACCAACATATATTCTGAAATTGATTCTCTTATGACGAAAGATTATTTATTTATCACTCTTGAAAAAGATTGTCCTAGCTATTCTGATAGCTGCGAGATCGGTGATTTTGTTATTGAATCAAACAACAATGGCCAATCAGATACACTTAGGCACATCATGTTATCTAGTCTATATGGGAAAACTCTAAAATATATCAGTATGAGTTTTGATAAAGATACTTTTATGATGAAGTATACACAGGGAAGCGCTGACCGTTGTAATGTATACTTTTCTTATAAAGAAATAAATGGAGAATTCTTTCTTTCAAAAATAAGTTTTTTATGTAATGACCCAAATTCTAAGGAGTTTGTGCATAATATGACCAATAAAAATATTAGCATATACGATATAGAACTTCAGGTTTTATGTGACTCTCTGTATCCAGATCTGTAGAATGTAGGGAAAATCGCTGTGTGAAGAGATAACCTTAATGACTATATTATAGTTTTTGTGAAATAATTAGATTTCGAGGTTGTAGTGAGTAAAGTTATTCAAAATATTTAGGCTGGATAATTATTCACATTTCTAATTGATGTTATTAATTGTTCTCATAAGTGTTTTCATTTCAAAATTAAAAAAAACTTCGTTCCATATTTTAAAATAACCACCACACTCTATAAAGAAAAAATAATCGAATTACCTTTTGCTATTGCTGTTAGTTTATTACACATATAATTGGCTTATAATGTTACTAGCTTATGTTAAATAGCTTGGCAAGAGGTTTTATTCTAGGAGTGGGGGAGTTTTATTCTTTTTCTTTTTACGGGTTTTGATTAGATTTTAAGGCGTGAACACGTTTTTGTGGAGCGTAGCGGAGCAAATGGGTGTGGAAGTTTACCCATTTTCTAAAACTTTACCGTATTTATACCTATATAATTTACTTCGACTTTAAGTATTTTTGTTCTCACAAAACTTACGAAATTCAACTAGACCAAAATGTTTTCTCTTAATACAAAGAAAAAGATATTTGCCGAGGTTTTAAAATGGAAGAATCCTTTCGGGGTTGATGATCCTGACAATGGATATTTACCATTTATAGAAACCATATGGGCAATTGACGATATGCCTTCGGAAGACAATCGTTTTAATACGGCAAGAGGAGATATAATTCAACACACATTAAATAATGATGATTGGGATGATGAATATTTGTTTATCGAAAGGTTAAAACTTTTTGAAAATGACAACATTTTTAAAAAGTTTATTGAAACGATAATGAATCCCGTTTTCAGAGAGTCTGAGGAGGAGATTTTAGAATATTTGTTCTTTTTTAATGAGTTTCTAGATGATGAAGGCTTGATCTTACATATTGTATCTTATACGGAAGACAATATTCCAGTTTATGAGTTAGTTAAAAATGAAGAATATAATAACCTCCCTCTTCAGTTAAGAATTAATAGAACCAGATTTTATGTTGAAAAAGAGCCTTCAGGTAGACCGTGGTTTCAGTCATCTCACAAAAAACCTAAGAAGTACCCATCATTTGTACTTGTATTCAATAATGGTTGGAATGACTATGGATTATACACCAAATTTGTGTTATTTCATTATGAAAATGAACAAAATAACCCTACGCAGATAGGTAGATTGAAGATAATGTCATCCAAAAACAATGATGTCATTGAGGTGATTCCTGATGAATTCGAAGTTCTTGACGACTCCTTTTGTTCGATCGGAGAAACGTTTGATTACTACTACTATATTAGAGATCAAATGGGGAAAGATTATCAGAGCACACTTTATGCCATTAAGGATGCAGCTATTTTTCCACAGATTCAAGACATATTCGAAGATGACAGGGTGTTTCAAACATCTCTAATGAGAAATGATGAGACTGAAAGGGTTCTAAGAGAGGTAAGGTATAGAATTCGAGAATACGATATGAGCGATCTATACAGCTTTGAATATACATTTGAACCTCCTTTTTCAAAAACACCTTTAACCTTAGATTTTAATTTTAAAAATGACGATTTAGAAGCCAATAGAATATACGCTTTAATAGGTGAGAATGGTACGGGAAAAACACAGTTAATTTCATCTATACCTAATAGTATATCAAAAAATAAGGATGAGTTATTTCACCCTAGAATCCCAATCTTTAGTAAAATAATTGCGGTTTCATACAGTATTTTTGATAAGTTTCAAATCCCTAAAAAGACCGCATCCTTTAACTACATTTATTCAGGGCTAAGAAATGAAAAGGGAGAACCTTATTCAGACAAAGGTTTGATTTTAAGGTTCCATAATTCGTGGAAGACTATTCAGAAAAAAGGCCGAATCAACAAATGGAGAAATGCTTTGTTGAATTTCATGGACGAAGAGTTAATCAAAACTTTTATTCTTCCATTAGAAGAACAAGAAACTCCAGGTAATTCTTATAAAGTAAATATCGCTGGTTTCTCAAAAGTTCGAGGGATTTTAAGTTCTGGTCAGAACATCTTGTTATACATTGTAACGGAAATTGTCGCCAACTTAAGACTTGATTCATTAATTCTTTTTGATGAACCAGAAACTCACTTGCATCCGAAAGCCATTTCGAGATTAGTGAATACCATTTATCAACTAGTTAACGATTTCAAATCATATTGTATAATTGCTACACACTCGCCGTTAATTGTGCGTGAACTGCTTTCCAAAAATGTTTACATTATAGAAAGGGTTGATGATACAATGGGATCAAGAAAAAGTAATGTTGAATCTTTCGGACAAAACTTATCGGTCTTAACCGACGAAGTTTTCGGGAATAAGTCTATTGAAAAACAGTATAAAAGAATATTATCAAAGTATGTGCAGGCAGGGTTAAGCTACGAATCCGTTTTGGATAAACTTGAATCAGAAGACTTACCTTTAAGTTTAGGGGCAACTGTCTATTTAAAATCACTTTATTTGAACAGGCGTAATGAGGAATCTTGAGGCATATCTGGATAATTCTTTTGAGTTTTATGAAGATGTTGTAGGTACGAAACGGAATACAAAAAGAGATTCAAAGTATCTAGAACGAGTATCACTTTTGAACAAACAAATTAGTGTTTTGTTCAAAGGGTATGATACACAGTTTACTTCTAACAACTTGGTATCGATAACACCATATGGGTATGAAAATCAAGAAAAGAAAGATCTCCTTGCCTTGTATTCATATCGGAATAGAATACTACAGAGTTTAGTTGCTAAGGTTAGCCGAATAACTGCAGAAAGAATCTTGAAAACTTGTCAAAGTTGTACAATTAATGAGGCTAACACTCTTGATCATATTTTACCAAAAGACTACTATGCAGAGTTTTCTGTACATCCTAAAAATTTAATTCCTAGCTGTTCCAAATGTAATGGACATAAAGGAACTAATTGGAAGAGTGGTAATACAAATTTATTTTTGAATTTATATCTGGATCAGTTGCCTTCGGTAGATTACTTATTCGTAACAACAACAATCGAAAGTAATACTGTAAAAGCAGAATTTAGAGTTGAAAATATCAATGGAATACAATCGAATCTATTTGAGCTAATACGAAGTCATTATACTAGACTTAAATTAATTGAGAGGTTTTCTAGTAATATTGACTCCGTTGTAGAACCTCTTAAAAATGAGTTGGAGGTTTTCAAAGGAAAAATCCCAATTTCAGAATTTCAGAATATTGTTATCGAACGAAACAGGAAAAATCGTACTTCTTTTGGCCAGAATTATTGGAAATCAGTTTTAGAAGATGAGTTGATAATGAATGATGACTTCATTAACCTTTAATTTAAAAGTCAGATAAAATTGTTTTTATTTTTTCATATTCCTCCGTAGGAATTTTGTCACCTATTGGAGCCCCATCAACTGGAAAAGAATAATCGTGGTTTTTTACTTGTTCAAGTGTATCTTTCCAAAGATCACAATACATTTTTAAGTTATCTTTATTATTTGTAGCATTATTCATGGTATGTCTAAGTTTGGACTTTATCTGTAGTAAATTCCAGTCAGGAAAAGCTCCGGGTTCTGGCGTTACAAAAGATTTTATCCAATAGTAAATATCCAAACAAATCAAGTTGTGTATATGTTCGAAATTATATGAATACTCAATTTTATATTCACCTTGAGGGCTATGTACGTCCCATGCCACCATGGGAGATTCCCATTTGTTGCCAAATTCTGGGAATTTGATAGCTGTAAAGAAATTTTGATTATTCATTTCATTGTTAGTTCCTGACTGGGTAAAATCTAGTTTAAGGAATAACTCATTTAGATTTTGTTGATTTTTTACAATTGCAACTTCCTGAAATCTATTTTGAACATAACTAAGTATATAAGAGTCAAGAGTTAGATTATTTCCATTATTCATAGTGGGCTAAATTTATAGGTTAATTATTTTGTTTTCTGGGGTTAATCAAATTACAACTTCCGAATCTCCCATTTGGTCAATCCTGTCATTTCTTTGATCGTGTCGGCATCCATACCTTTTTTCTTCATCTTCTTAGCTATCTCTATAGACTTTTTCTTCTCCGCTAATTCCAACTCAATCTCCAATTTCATCTCTTTGTATTCGGCCAGATCGCGATCAATAACTTGATAACGGCCATTCTTTTTGAGTTTATCAAATATGCCTTTGTCAATCATACTCAAAAAGCCTATTTCAGAAATAATTAGATGATCTAAAACCTCAATTTTGACAATATTACCAACCTTAATCATGCGATCCGTCATGTCAATATCAGCATCAGAAGCTTCTAAACGACCGCTAGGGTGGTTGTGTACCAAAATCATCTTGACAGCTAACTTATAAATTCCCATTCGGAATACATCAGGTGGATTTGCATTGACACGATTAACTGCTCCAAGACCAACTAATTCAATGAAAAGAATCTTATTTTGATTGTCTAGACCAATTACCCAAAAATGTTCTTGATTACGCCCAAATTTATTTTCACGCATCAAGATTTGTTGCATGATTTTATAAACTCCGTTGGAGTCATTGAGGTGTATTTTTTGATCTTGGGTTAGCCTGACGTTCATAAATTCAAATATAACTATTCAATTGCAAAGTTTGAAGGTAATGTCAATATTCAATTATTCCCAATCATTGTTGCATACTGATTCCATTTATAACTAGCTAAGCTTCGATCAGAACTGGATAATGCACGTGTCTTTTTTAAATAGTTTTGAATATTCACAGCTTCAACACCTATTACTTCTAAGTAATTATTGATTAATGATTCTTGTTCAGGTGATTCGCAAATTTCTTTTGAGAAATCTAGTGTTCTATTAATAACTTCTTTGGGGTCAATATTCAGGTCAATACCTTTTTTTTCTAGTGATTGGGTACAATAACCTACAATGTGAAATACAACGCAAGTAATTCTAATAATCGGGTGGGGGTGAGTGCTCTCTTCGTAGTATATATTTTGATTATTAGTATTAAAGGATAAAAAATAGAAAAAAGAAGAACTACAAAAGATAACTAATAACCGAATCATTTCATCTTTAGACATTTTTTCGCCAAACATACTTAGTGCATATTGGACTACATGCCCTCCAATAAATAAAGCACTGAATTGATCTGCATCCAACTCGAGTACGTGTCGTCGTAGGAAAAAAGATCCATTTACTGACTCAACACGCTCAAAAATCTTAGTTTCAAGTTCTTTTGAATTTTGAACAAGATGGCCCATTTCATGATAAAATGTAAAATGTAGGGCTTCTTGATACATTAATTCATTTATCGTCGTATCAAGCCTTGATTCAAACTTTACGAAATCGTTATTTTCACCATTACGAAGTAAATCTCTTTTCTCTCTGAATCTCGATATTAGGAAAACAACAGTTCCCATATTTATGTAGGTGATATAAATATCGTTATATTTACCAGCCGCTGCGTTAACACTTCTATCATTGGTAAAATAAAGGAAACTCGGAACAATTCCGTAATGAGCATTCCTGTCTAATGTTTCACGATAAAATTTGAATATTTGGTCAAATTCTTCCTTAAAAGGCGAAAACTCGTAATCAAAAATTTCGTCTTCAGTAATGGGCAACTTAGAGGTTAAATCTTTAATAGCTTTTTTGTACTCAATCATTCGTTTGTTTTTGGGCTAGATCATAAAATTAACATAATTGTTAATCACTTTTCTATTTAACATAACATTTTCCCGCAGAATCGTGTGTAGGATATTTATGTGTAATGTAAACTGAACGGAGCATAGCGGAGAGAATTTACAATTACTTATGTGTGTGCTGGCAAAAAGAGAAAGAATAAAACGTGCTTGGGCAAGAATAAAACCTGTGCGCTGGTGTGTGGTGGCTTTGCGCGCAAAATATTTTGTTATTTCTAAACAAAATGATTTTGAAGCAAATGAATGGCGTGAGGCTATTTACTTTAGCAAGCGAATTTATGAGCGCAGACATAAGGTGTATTATAAGCCATTGCACAGACGCTCAAAAAACTTTGCTCATAGAACTCGAACGTTGGTTTTTGCTGGCTATTTACTTTAGCAAGCAAAATAGACAGGACTTTAGCGCCTGGCATTTTGCGCAGACATAATATGCATTATAATTGCCAAAAGAGATAGAACTGTGAGTTTACCGAAAACAGCTCTTTTGGCTTATAATATATATTATGTTAAATAGAGAAGCCCAAGATATTCCCTTTCTAGAACAAAGTCAAGTTTTAATGACACTTTTATAAAACAAACCATTCATAAAAACTACCCTCTGAGAATCGCGTAAAAAACAGAAAACTCACCAATGGATCGAAATATCAAATTCTACACAATTTAAAATTAGTCCTCTGGATTATCCAAAATGTCTCTTTCTTCACGCTCATCCATACGTTTCATTTCTCGCATCATTTTATAACGTGGCAGCCAAATACGAATTATTGTCAGAATAACAAAAACTACGATAATCAGAAAAATCATAAAGCCTTAAAAGTAGATTTTAATAAAAAAATCGATTAATAATGAATACTCTTCAAATATAATCGATACAACAAACAAAAACCATCAATACTATCGCAGAAACCACAATTAAAAGAACATTAAGGTTCTCGAAATGCGCTTTTAACCGCTAATCATTTATTATAAGCCCATTTCCTAATCGAATCTTATATTTGTTTTAAATCAAAATCATTTATAATGAAAAATATTCTCACTATTTCACTCTCTTTGTTATCTGGGTTGGCGTCTATCGCTTATGCGCAGGAAAATGATCCTTATCTATGGTTGGAAGAAGTTGAAAGTGATTCTTCCATGAATTGGGTATTGGAGCAAAATGAATTAACAAAAAATAAACTCACAGCCACGGAGAGTTTTGACGATTTAAAATCTGAATTCCTAGCTGTTTATAGTGATAAAGATAAGATGGCCTACCCTTCTGTTATTGATGGAATGGTTTATAATGTATGGAAAGATGATGATCATGTTAGAGGTATTTGGAGAAGAATTTCGCAAGCTGATTATAATGCTGGAAAGGAAAATTGGGAAACTGTACTTGATTTGGATGCACTATCTGAAACGGAGGGAAAAGCCTGGGTTTTTCACGGTGCTAGTTTGCTTAAACCAGACAATAAAAAATGCTTAATAACCCTGTCTGATGGTGGTACAGATGAATCTGAGATTAGAGAATTTGATTTGGAAACAAAGTCCTTTATAAAGGATGGTTTCTTTTTGCCTTCTTCAAAAGGTTCTGCAAATTGGTTGTCTGAAGATGAATTGATTATTTCAAGAAATTTTGGAGCTGGTTCTCTTACTACTTCTGGATATCCAAGAATTGTAAAAAGATGGAATCGTCGAACTACTTTGGCAGATGCTGTTGTAGTTTTTGAAGCTCCTGAAACGCATATGGGTTGCTGGGGTTATAGCAGATTTAAAGATGGTAAATATACTGCAGGAATTTCGGTTTATGAAAATTTTTATAGTCATGAAACCTATTATGAGGTTGATGGTAAAATGGTAAAATTGGTCATTCCTGATGATTCAGATGCTAATGGTTTTTACAAAGGTGAAATGCTTTTAACATTAAATTCTGACTGGGAAATTAATGGTCAAAAACACCTAATAGGATCCTTAGTAAGTGTAAACTTTAGTGATTTATTAGCTGGAAAAGTTGAGCCTAAAATTGTTATGGTTCCTAATGATAGATCAAGTATAAGCTCTATTGCTGTTTGTAAAGACTTTGTAATCATTAATATGATTGAAAATGTACAAAGTAAATTATTGAAATTTAATTTTAACAAAGGGAAATGGCTAGGATCAGATTTCGAGACACCAGATTTTGGAAGCATATCATTAATTGACTATAGTGAGGATGAGAAAGGGTTTTATTACACTTTTAGTAATTTCATTACCCCTCCTACTCTTTATTTTTCAGACGGAACAACTACAACGATTGTTAAAAAGCAAAAAGAACGCTTTAACGCCGAAGATTTAAAGGTTAGGTACCACGAAACAAAGTCTAAAGATGGGACACTAATCCCCTACTTCATTGTTCATAAATCTGATATTGAATTAGACGGTTCAAACCCAACTTTGGTTTATGCTTATGGTGGATTCAATATCTCGCAACGTCCTAATTATAAAACAGAGCCAGGTATAGGTTGGTTGCAAGAAGGTGGTGTTTATGTTATCGCGTGTATTAGAGGTGGTGGTGAGTTTGGTCCTGCTTGGCATAAAGCTGCTTTAAAAGAAAAAAGGCAGAATGCTTATGATGATTTTTATAGTGTTTGCGAAAATTTAATTGACAAGAAAATTACTTCACCTGATCATTTAGCTGCTTTTGGCTGGAGTAATGGCGGATTAATGGCTGGTGTTGTTGCAACTCAACGTCCAGATCTGTTTAATGCTGTTATTATTGGTGCTCCGCTTTTAGATATGAAAAGGTTCTCGCATATGCTAGCTGGTGCAAGTTGGATGGGTGAATATGGAAATCCGGACACGGACGATTGGGAGTTCATTAAAAAATACTCTCCTTACCATAATGTACACAAGGATAGAGAGTATCCTGAGGTTCTTTTTATGACCTCCACAAAAGATGACCGTGTACATCCTGCTCATGCTAGAAAAATGGCTGCTCGAATGATAGAACAAGGTCATCCAATCCTCTATTACGAAACGGTTGAAGGTGGGCACAGTGCTTCTTCAACAAATGAGCAAGCAGCATTCAATTCGGCTTTAATGTTTAGCTATTTATGGTCTAAATTGAAATAAAATTTAATAAGACCTTAATTTAATATATTCGTCACAGTATCAGTAATTACGCATTGACTCTTGCGTTTAATTCTTGCTGACTTCTATGATAGACTTGTTATTATTGCACATATTTTAATGTTGTAAAGGCAATTTGCACGGACATAATTCGTTATTTTCGTTTTATTTAAACCTAGGTCCATTGCATAAATACTTCCTTTTTTTACACTGTGTTTTGTTTTTTTCTCCTGAAGTTATGGATAATGATGATTGAGGAGAATTGGATGCTATAGATTCTATTTTATTAAACCCAACGTTAAATGAGGTGCAAAAGGTAGAAGAGGTTCTTATTTCTGCAAAAAAGTATGTTTCCTCCTACGAAAAAGGGAGTATTCAATTGAAAAAGACACTGGCTTTGGCTGAAAAAAATGACCTTTTCGAAGAGAAATTCCGTCTAATAAATTCAATCATCCGATTTGGAGTTTACATGCAAGAATTTGACACGATTTATTATTACTGTAATAAAAATATAGAATTTTTAAAAGAAAATAATAGACCTGAACTAATTGGAGAGCCTTTGGGGTATATGATGAGTGGATTCTACTATCAAGACCGTTATCAAGAAGCAATTGATCATTTTAATGAAAATAAAAAATATTTTGAAGAATTCGAAAACATCCCCTATCAATCAACGGCCTATTATGGTGCTGCAATAAATTATGAGCAATTAGATGAAGTAGACTCTACCCTATTTTATATGGAAAAGGCGATTTCAGTTACTGATCCGGAAGATTACTTTGACGAATATTTAAACCTAACAGCTGTATTATTGGCCATGT
>CAKZPK010000540.1 GCA_937139035.1 uncultured Crocinitomix sp.
AATCGTTTCTACCTTAGGGATCCACTCGTTTGGATTCGCTGGCAATAAATGCAATGCATTTTTATACTCCGCTCTTGCTAAATTGGCTTTTTTAATGTTTTTACCATCTGTTTTGGTAATTAAAATGGTGTCCGCCATTTCCATGATGCCCCGTTTTATGCCTTGCAATTCATCACCTGCACCTGCTAGCATTAGCAATAAAAAAAAGTCGGTCATTGAATGAACCTCCGTTTCCGATTGTCCAACTCCAACTGTTTCTACTAGTATTATTTCATAACCTGCGGCCTCGCACAATAAAATCGTTTCTCTGGTCTTTCGAGCAACTCCACCTAATGACCCGCTAGTAGCCGTGGGACGTATAAACGCATTAGGATGTGTAGCCAACTTATTCATCCGTGTTTTATCTCCAAGAATACTTCCTTTTGAAATCTCGCTGCGAGGGTCAATTGCCATAACAGCAACTTTTTTCCCCATTTCGGCTAAATAAGAACCAAAGCTTTCAATAAAAGTACTTTTACCAACGCCAGGAACTCCTGTTATTCCAACTCTAATCGATTTCCCTGATTGAGGTAAAGACGCTTTTAGAATGTCTTGACCTACTTTGTTTTGTGCTTCGTTTTTGCTTTCAAGTAAAGTAATTGTCTCTGCTAAAGCAGCTTTATCTCCTTGCAGAATACGATCCGTCAACTCTTTTGGAGTTAATAAATTGGCGTGCTTTTTTTTGTTCGCTATTAAACGATCAATTTGCGCTTTATTAGGTGATTTTTTAGTTGACATACTTAATTTACGGCCCCTGCGCCAATGTGTCTTTAGCTAAGGATGAATAATTGATAATCCATGATGTTTTCTGCATATCTCGCAGTAACTTATATAGATTTTCGCCATAAATATAGTCAGTTAAAAGATTTTGAATTCCATATTCTTTACTCAAATATTCTAATTGTTTTATTGACGGCTTATATTTTCCGTGACTCCAGCCGTATAAGTCATAGTGTGTGGGATGTTCAACAAATCGAACCTTCCATAAAGAATCAAAAATGGGGCAATAATAATCTACAATTTTTCCGTATTCATCTTCAACCAAAAAGCAACTGTCGAGATTGTTTTTTAAAAAAAGGTTTTCGCGTTTAATATTAACAAAGCCGGGCCAATGCCCCATAGCAGTGTACATAAAACGTTGTTTTCTAACAATTTCAGAACCTACAATTTTTCCATCTCTAGTAGTGACAAAAGCATAAGTAACAACAGTAGAATTGGCTCCGGCAAATAAACCAACGGCCAAATGTGATTGTTTACCTGTTTGAGCAAATGATGCCGATCCAAGTAGACAAAAAACAATGAGCAATATGTATGCAATTCTATAAATAACGCGCTTTAAGGGATATTAAATTTACACATTTTCACTGCGTAAAACAAATTGCAGGGCTTTGTATGCCGCGTTTAAACTCTGTGGTTATGCATTTTGAAGCATCCATTTGTCAGATTAAATTAACAATGAAACGTTCATGTTTTTATTGTTTTAATGATAAAGGAAGGATTGAAGTACACAAATTTGCAGGCTAATTTAAAAATGTGCGCAATCATGAATAAATTCATGTCATCTTTATTCGTTTTGTTCTTGTTTCTGTCTCAAACAATTTATAGTCAAACTCACGCACCAACTACTGAATTAAATAACATTAATGTTTATTTAGATTGTCAGTATTGCGACAATGGATATATAAAACAGAATGTAAATAATGTCGTTTTTGTTAGAGATGCAAAACAGGCAGATGTCCATGTGTTATTTATGTCACAAGCAAGCGGAGGTGGTGGAACTTCGGAAAAAATTCAATTTATTGGTTTAGGAATTTATAAAGTATTTTCAGATATTCTGACGTATGCTACAACGGTTGATATGTCAGAATCAAATAAGCGAGAATTAAGGTTGAAATATTTGGAATTAGGATTAATTCGATATCGAATTGAGGCTGGACAATTGGAGGATATTAAACTGGAAATATCTCAAAGTGCAGGTACTGAAAATGTCGTGCCAAATGATCCTTGGAATTCGTGGGTGTTTTCAATGAATGCTAATGGATCATTCAATGGGCAGGAAACCTCTAATACAGTTAATTTAAGTGGTGGAGGTGCTGCAAAAAGAATTACAGAAGAATCTAAGTTCTTAGTAAGTGGCGGTTTTAGACAAAATCGTACATTTTATAATTACAATGGCATTAAAACAACCTCAATGAGAAGAAGTTCTTGGGGAAATATTCAAGAAGTAATTAGTATGAACGATCATTGGTCACTCGGCTTTTTTGGTAATGCAGGGAATTCTATTTTTAGTAATTATCAGCTTTATTTGGTGGGGAAAACAGGGATAGAGTATGACTTATTTGAATATTCTGAATCTTTCAATAAACAGGCAATAGTTGCTTATAATTTGGGAGCGCGATACAACAATTATTATGACACTACTGTTTTCAATCAAGTGGAGGATAAACTTGTTTTTCAAGAGTTGGCAGTAGGAGGGAAGGTGAAACAAAATTGGGGAAATCTATCTTCTACAGTAACCTATCAAAATTACTTGCATGATTTCAGTTTAAATTCTGTATCCCTTTGGTTAAACTTGAAGGTTAGGTTGTTTAAAGGGTTTTCATGGCGTGTAAATGGAAGTTTTAAAATTCGTAAAAATCAAGTGAATATAGCTCGTCAAAGTGCAAGTATAGAGGATGTACTATTACAACAACAAGAATTGGGAACAGGATATTCTTATTGGATGAATACGGGAATAAACTACTCTTTTGGTTCTATGTATAACTCTGTCGTGAATCCACGATTCAATATGTAAAACCTGTCTATTTTTCCTTTCCAAAGGATTGATTGGTGCTAATAAGTCATGAATCAAAACGAACATTACGTCATTCTGTCAGTATATCATCATTGGCATAAGGATTGACTGTAATTAGAAAACTTAAAATTAGATTATAAAATGGCAACTAAAGGAACGGTAAACGTACAGACGGAAAATATTTTTCCACTTATCAAAAAGTTCTTATACAGTGATCACGAAATATTTTTGCGCGAATTAGTATCCAATGCAATTGATGCTACAAGCAAATTAAAAGTATTGAGCGCATCTGGAGAAGTTAAGGGAGATTTAGGAGACCTTAAAGTAGAAGTGATTTTAGATAAGGAGGCAGGAACACTAACGATTAAGGATCGTGGTATTGGAATGACGGAAGAAGAGATTGAAAAATACATCAATCAAATCGCATTTTCTGGCGCCGAGGAATTTGTTAAAAAGTATGAAGGAAAAGAAGGTGCTGAGCAAATTATTGGACACTTTGGATTAGGATTTTACTCTTCTTTTATGGTTTCTAGTAAGGTTCAAATTAAAACCTTGTCTTTTAAAGAAGGTGCAAAAGCAGCGCAGTGGGAAAGTGATGGAACTCCAGAGTATGAAATAACTGATATTGATAAGGCTGATAGAGGTACAGAGATTGTTTTACATATTGCTGAGGATTCTTTAGAGTTTTTAGAAAATGATCGTGTTAATGGTATTTTAAATAAATATTGCAAATTCTTACCAGTTGAAATCAAGTTTGGAACTAAAACTATCAAGGAAGATGATCCTTCAGGTGAGAAGGATGAAAATGATATGGTGAAGAAAGTGGATGTTGAGGTAGATAATATCATTAACAACCCTAACCCTGCATGGGCAAAAGCACCTGCAGATTTAACTGATGAGGAATACAAACAGTTTTATAGAGAGTTATATCCTGCATCTTTTGAAGATCCATTATTTCACATTCACTTAAATGTTGATTATCCATTTAACTTAACTGGGGTACTTTATTTCCCAAGATTAAAGGAAACAATGGAGGTACAAAAGAATAAAATTCAATTGTATTCTAATCAAGTATTTATTACGGATTCCGTAGAAGAAATTGTACCAGAATTTTTGACATTATTACACGGTGTTATTGATTCTCCAGATATTCCTTTAAATGTTTCGCGTTCATATCTTCAGGCTGATGGAAATGTGAAAAAAATTGCGTCGCACATCACTAAAAAAGTAGCAGACAAATTAAACGGAATGTTTAAGAATGATCGAGCAGATTTTGAAGAGAAGTGGGATAGTTTAAAAGTGTTTGTTGAATACGGAATGTTGACAGATGATAAATTCTATGCTAAAGCAGAGAAATTTACTTTGTTGAAAAATACAAAAGGAGAATTTGCAACATTAGAAGAATATCAGGAAAAAATCAGACCAATTCAAACAGATAAGGATGGGAAATTAGTAGTGCTTTATGCGAACAGTTTAGATGCACATCACCAGTTGATCACTGCAGCAGAGGAGAGAGGATATGATGTATTATTAATGGATAGTCCATTAACACCTCATTATATTTCGCAATTGGAAAGTAAGCTTGAAAATGTAAGCTTTGCAAGAGTTGATGCAGATACTTTAGACAACTTGATTAAGCAAGATGTAGAAGTACCTTCAAAATTAACTGATGAAGAAAAAGAAAAGTTGAAGCCTATTTTTGAAGAAGTTGTGAATAAAGAAAAATTCACAGTTCAATTTGAAAATATGAGCGAGACAGATGCACCAATAGTTATTACGCAGCCCGAATTTATGCGAAGAATGCAAGAACAGCAACGCATGGGTGGTGGCGGAATGAATATGTTTGGTTCATTTCCTGAAATGTATAACTTAACTGTAAATACAAATCATCCAACTGTTGGTTCAATTTTGAAAAAACAAAAAGGAAATAAACAAAAAGTTGCAAAACAGTTAACAGATTTAGCAATGCTATCACAAGGCATGCTAACTGGAGCAGATTTAACAACTTTTATTAACCGAAGTGTTGAGTTGATTAAGTAAGATTTTTAAACGATTTAGATTTAATAAAAAGGCCGCTGTTTAGCGGCCTTTTTTATTGTCGTATTTCCTTGCTGCTATTGGTTTGTGCGTTGTATTTGTAACTGATAAAAGTCATAAATTAAACTCAATTTAAGGTGACTTTTGTTACATAAAAAAACATCAATTAAGGTTAGATTTATACTAACAATTTAAAACTATAAATATGATTAGAAAACTGAGATTTAAACAAGTGTCAATTGCTGGGTTCACGGTGAGTGTTCCAATTGTTTGGAGGCAAACTACATTATTTGATTATACAGGATCATTACAGCTGCATGCCGTACCTGTACGTGTGAATTAAATAGATATTTGAACAAAAGGGGTAAGTAGAGGAGGGCGAAGGAGTGGTTCTGGCGCAATGCTAGATTAGGTACTTAATATGGTAGTTGGTTACCTTTTGTTTAATGAGAACACTAAAGCGTGAAAAAAACGATAATAAGACAGCGTAGTCTAATAAATTAAAACGATAAAAATGATAAAAAAACTAAATTTTAAACAAGCATTAATTGCTGGATTTACCATGTGTGCTCCAATTGTTTGGGGCCAAACAACGGTGTTTGATTACACAGGATCACTGCAGACATATACTGTTCCTGCAGATGTAAATCAAATACAAATAACAACGAAAGGCGCAAGCGGCGGAGAAGGCGGTCATATGTCAAGCGGTATTCCAGGGTTTGGAGCAAGCATTCAGGGGAACTATATTGTTGAGCCTGGTCAAGTACTTAATATCTTAGTTGGAGAAGAAGGAGAAGGAGCGCAATACGTTGGTGGTGGCGGCGGCGGAACCTTTGTTTGGGATTCTGCAACTGACGAACTTTTATCTGCTGCAGGTGGTGGCGGTGGAGGAGGCTCTACAGATGGTTCTGACACTTATGTTGACGGAATAGATGCTTCATTAGAAGAAGATGGAAACCACGGAGCTGGATATGACAACGGAGCAGGAACAGAAGGAGAAGGCGGTGTAGCACCAGATTCTGAATATTGGGCTTCAGGTGGAGCAGGTTGGTTGTCTAATGGGGCAAACGGTTCTGTACACGGATGTACATTTAATTCTACAGGAGGTGAAACACCTTTATCTGGTGGAGCTGGCGGAAACGGTGGTGGATCGGATGCTTCTGCAGCTGATGGCGGCTACGGTGGTGGCGGCGGCGGAAACGCACGTTGTGGAGCAGTTGGCGGCGGCGGCGGCGGTGGCTACAGTGGCGGTGGATCCGGAGGAGAGATAATATTAGGAGATTTTAATGGCGGCGGCGGCGGCGGATCATTTAACGGAGGAACTTTTCCAGTAGAACTGGTATTAGGAACAACAGGTAATGGTCAAGTTGTAATTTCTGTATTGTGCTATGTGATAGATTTAGATGCTGACGTTACTGATGAATTATCTGGAAGTGATGGTGCGATTAACCTAACTGTTACAGGTGGAACTCCTCCTTTCGTATTTGATTGGGATAATGATGGAACTGGAGATTTTGATGATACAGAAGATTTGGTAGCTTTAACTGGAGGTACTTATGTTGTAGTAGTGCAAGATGATGCTGGTTGTTCAGAATCTTTAGATGTAATTGTAGGAAGTAGCGTAAGCATTAGTGAGCAAGAAAAATTAGATCTTGATGTTTATCCAAATCCAACTACGAATCAATTAACCATTCAATTTGAAGGAACTTATACTTATGAGTTAGTATCTGTAAATGGTGATATTTTATTCACAGGATCAGCAAAGAATAATCATGAGATTTCTTTAGAAGATCAAGCTAGCGGAGTTTACTTTTTAAAGGTAACATCCAATGACATTACTGATGTTATTAAAGTGGTGAAAAAATAAGATCTAATCGAAATAGAATTAAGAGGGGAGCGAGAGTTCCCCTTTTTTTAGTGCTTAATATTTGGGTTAACAATAATTACTCCGTAACCGTCAGGGTCAAGAACAGCAACACCATTTCTTTGCCAATAATTATTCTTAGGACGAAAACGTTTTATGTTTGCACTTTGTAACCTTGCCAGAATATCTTCATATGCTTGGGTAGTCTCCGGATAAAAAACTAGGAGGTCATCTTCATCTGGGCGGTGAAAAGGTTGCTCCCAAGAAACAGTAAATTCAAGATGCCAACTATTGGCAGTATTAAAAGCATTGTCTAGTCCGATAAAGACACCGTCATACCCTTCGTGGCTTTCAAAACTCCCCAACTCCTTTAGTCCAATAATTTGTGTATAAAAATCTATAATTGGTTTTAAATGGTTGGTGTGACGTGCTTGTCTAAATCGCATTTTCTATGATTGCTTTAAATCTATTTTTTTCGTCAGTTGAAAGTACTAAGTGGGTGTAATTTTTAGTTCTTCCAAATAACCCGTGTAAGACTGCTTCTTCCTTTAAATGAATAATGCAGTTGTGATCGAATAGGGTTATTTTGGCGTAGGACTTATCGCTTTTAGGATAATCGGCAGTTGTCAATTCAACTGTTTCGATTGCGTTGAGCGGGATTTTAGTCTCTTGGAAAATTCCCATACGCAAAATTAAATGTTCAGAAGTAACCATATGCGGTACACGCGGAATAGATTTCATTAACCCTACTATTTGAACAATACCATATGCACTAAGACCAGTTAGAACCCATGATAAAATTGGATGGTTTTCATGAATTAAAAGATGGACACAAAACAACTCGATTAATGCAACACCTAATAATGTTCCAAGTAAACCTTGTATTCCTGTATCTTTATGGTAGGTAAATGCATTTGAAGGATGTTTAGGTTTTTTCCAAGCTACAAAAGTATAGTAAAACAAACCTATTTCAGTAGCCATTCCGTATGCTATTTTACTGGGTAAAATGCTTGCTGCACCTTCTTTCAAAGCCGTAACAAAATCAACACCCTCTGTCTTTTTTACTTTATAGGCTTTTCTAATTTTTCGCACTTTAATAATGACAAGACTAACTACTGTTATTTCCACAATTGGTAAAAGCCAGGTTTTAATCAAATCTAGGGTCTGTTGATTAGAGGATGGAATAACTAAACTTGCCACGACTAAGCCCAAAATAAAGAAAGGCATTATTGTGAATTTTGAAACATTCTTTTTACGAATGAGTGCAAGATACATGAGCGGGGTGGTAATCACTAAGTCAAGTGTGATTCCAATACTCATAGCGTTAGCATCTGATCCAAAAGAATCCAGATTAAGTGCTAAAAAAATTGAAAAAATAATAAGTAATACGGGAATTCCTATAATGAGTGCTGTAGGAAGAATAGCATTTTTTTGTCTCATGGATTGAAGGATTAAATGCGTTTAATTTACTCCGGCAAAGATACGGATTTATCTACGTTTAATCACTAAAAATCACGAACTAAATAAATCTTTTGGCCCAGCTACTTCTCGTTCTAAATTCAATAAAAAACGCTTACGATCTAATCCTCCAGCATAGCCTGTTAAACTACCGTCCGAACCAATTACACGGTGACAAGGCACAACAATTGCCAACTTATTTTTTCCATTGGCAGTTGCAACCGCACGTATTGCTTTTATATCACCTACCACCAAAGTTTGTTCCTTATATGTTCGGGTAACACCATATGGAATTTCAACAAGAGCACTCCATACTTTAAGTTGAAAATCAGTTCCAAAAAGTTCTAATTTAACCGTGAATTTTTGCAAATCCCCTTTAAAATAGGCGTGCATTTCTTTTTCTAATAAGTTAATCCAATTATTGGAGCCAATAGTTCGTTGGGTGTTATAATGTTTTTCAAGTGATTCAATTTCGTCATTTAATTCTTTGCGGTTATTGAATTCGAGTAGACAAATTCCGTTTTCAGTAGCCAAAACGTCCATTTCACCTATTGGCGTGGCTATTTTTTTGTGAATTAATTGATTAGACATATAAAACGAAGATAAGGAATATCCTACCTGAGGCAACGTTTTACTCATTTATTTCGTATATTAAACAACTAATTTATACAACATGATTTTAAAACCACTTTTAGCCGTATTGATCACAGTTTCAGCATTTGCATCAATTGCACAAGATTCAGAGGCTCGTACGGAAATCTCAGCAGAATGCTTAACCGTTCCAACTTCTTTAACTGCAGATGGTCCAACAGGATATACTTTTGCTTTGGATTTTGAATGTCAAATTTTCAACTATAAACTAACAATTTATAATAGTGACGGTGAGATTGTATTCAATTCTGAAGTTATAGCAGAGCAATGGGTTGCTGCTGATGTTCCCGCAGGAACTTATACCTATGAGTTATTAGGTACTATGGGTAACACAATAGATTATCATCATGTGATGAAAAACGGTAGTGTGTCTATCGTAAAATAACCGAAATTTCTATAATAGATAGGCGGTGTTTTAAGCAACGTCAATAATATTAACGCGTCTTTCATGCAAATGAAATGATGCGTTTATTTTTTATTCTATTATTTGCTATTAGTCTTAATTCTTTCGGGCAAGATTCTACCGAGGTGCATGACATTTCTGATTCGTGTCTTTATGTCAGAAATGTTACTAGTTCTACCCTACAAAATACTTCATGCTTAGATAATGAATTTCGAGTCTATATGGCTTGTCCAATTGATGAATTTAATATTACAATTTTTAACCGCTGGGGAGAGCAAGTTTTCTTTTCAAAAGATATAGAAGAGTTTTGGTATGCAATTAATACGCCCGAAGGGACATATGTTTGGTTGGTTAGAGGAAAAATGCTGAAAGATGGATTGAAGGTGAATGTTGAAAAAAAAGGTCACGTAACTGTATTAAGATGAAGCTGAAAAACGTATTGCTCTTTACGCTTGTATCTTTTGGTCATATACTCTTTTCTCAAAACGTGTCTTTAAAGGATTCTTGCGAGTTTCAGATTACAGATACATTAGATCAAGGATGTGGACAATATGATCATGGAATGATCTGGACGAATAGTTCATGTGATATTCAAGATTTTGAATTAATGGTGTTTGATAAGTATGGGGTATTGATTTACCAAACAGATGCCATGGATGCTATTTATTATCAATATGAAATTGAAAAAAGAGGATATGCAGGAACGCAATTCTTTTATTGGACGGTGACAGGATCTATAATAGAGGAGGGGGAACTTAAACTGGTCGATTGGTCTGGAAGAATGGTTTATGTCTGGTAATTCAGTTAATAATTAGAACTGTCAAGTAATTACTATTTTTGTGCGGAAATGAAATTTCAATTGAACGTACTAAGTCGTAATCAATAAATGATCTTTAATTCAATAGAGTTTTTATTATTTGCCATTGGGTTCTTTTTACTATGGCCTATACTCGGTAAGAGAAATATATCCAGGTGGACGTTTATTACTTTGGCCAGTTTTTTCTTCTACGGTTGGTGGGATTGGCGGTTTCTATTTTTGATTCTTGCAAGCGGATTAATAGATTATTTCTGTGCACTTGCAATTGAAAACCGACCTCAAAACAGGAAGTTGTTTTTTGTCCTATCACTAGTAGGAAATTTAGGTGCGCTTTCAATTTTTAAATACAGTAAGTTTTTTGCAACCGTTTTAGAGGATGGTTTCGCCCAATTCAACTACCAAGTCGATTTAGTGGAGAAAATACCGGAATTCGCTTTAATACTGCCTGTAGGAATCAGTTTTTACACTTTTCAATCATTAAGTTATACGATAGACGTTTATCGAGGGCGCTTAGCGCCTACAAGAAACATTCTTCACTTTTTTAGTTATTTGTCCATGTTTCCGCAATTGGTTGCTGGGCCAATCATTCGCGCTAAAGACTTTTTGTTTCAGTTAAATAAATACAGAATAACTAGTTATATAGAAAAGTGGAATGCCATCAAAATGATTGCTTTTGGTTTATTTCAAAAAATGGTGATAGCCGATAATCTTTCGTTGTTTATTGACAGTGCTTTTGAAGGTAAGTCGGGGTTTGAAGGAACAGCCTATTGGTGGGTAGTTATGGTGGCTTTCTCATTTCAAATATATGCTGATTTTAGTGGCTATAGTTTAATTGCGCGAGGACTTGCAAAATATATGGGCTATCATTTTAGAATGAACTTTAATCATCCCTATTTGTCTAAAAGTTTACGTGAATTTTGGACTCGTTGGCATATTTCACTTTCCACATGGTTTAGAGATTACGTTTATATTGCTTTGGGTGGTTCAAGGCGGGGAGTTGTTGTTGGTTTAGTTGCCTTAACAATTACTATGATGCTTTCGGGCTTGTGGCATGGCGCAAAATATACCTTTTTAATGTGGGCAGGAATTCATGTTGTTTTATTGATTTTTGAGCGTTTAACAAAATGGACCAAATTGTTTAGGAAATCGCCTTTGCTAATTCCAATCATTTTTGCACAAGCATTAGTTGCCTGGGTGTATTTTAGGGCTGATGATGTAACACAAGGGAATCAAATTGTTAGTTATTTGTTTAGCTATTCCAGTTCTAATCTCGATTTCTATCAAGTTTATTTTGATAGCATTTTCTTTTTAGGGTTGGCTGTTTTTATTGAACTGCTGGTGTATTTAAGAAAAAACTATACAGCTGTTAAATTGTGGTATTGGCGAAGCAATTTGGATATTGTTTTAGTTTCACTGGCCATTATTTCTATTCTCTTTCTTCGGGGAGAAGGAAAACAATTCATTTATTTTCAATTTTAAGGATGCAGGCTAAAAAGAAAATATGGATCATGTCTGGCGTAACGATTATAATGATTGTTTTAGTGAAGTTGTTGTTACCTGCCCCAATAAAAAACACAGAATTACGCAATGAGTTTTGGTTAAGAAAAACCTTTGCAAATGCTAATTATGATTTGGTAGTAGGGGGTGATTCTAGAATTTATCGAGGGGTGTCAATAACGGCTATAAACGAATCTTTAACTTCAAAATTAGAAGGTATTAATTTGGGATATTCCAGTGCAGGGTATGATCTTGATTATTTAAATTTTTTAGTTAGCAAATTAAAACCAACAGGCAAAAGAGTTTTGGTTTTAGGAATATCACCACATAGTTTTACGTTAGAAGGGGCTAAAAATGAGCTTTATCATGAGCATTTAGGTAAAGGAAATTTTGATAAGTTTAAAGGATTGTATTTGTCGCAATATCTGAAGTATTTCGCTCCTTATAAAGCCTCCGAATTAAAAGACTTCTTTCTTAATGGAAAATCAGAAGAAGGATATTTTGAAGATTTTCAGAAAGATGGCTGGGTACATTCGCATAGGTTACCAGAGGATTCTTTAACCGCAATAGAAATCTACCAAAAACTATTTACAGACTATCAAGTAAGTGATACCTTGATTGCAAACTTTTTAAATCGTGTTGATGATATTGAAAAATCAGGAATTGAGATTGTTGCATTTCGTCCTCCTACTTTTGATATGATGACAAACGTTGAGGATTCTTTAAGCGGGTATAATGAGTCTTATATGAGAAAGGAATTGGAGCAAAGAGGTTGCACTTGGATTGATTTGAATCCTGCCGAATTTCATACTTATGATGGAAGTCACTTGCATTATAAGTCTGCCGAGCATCTTTCCAAGATTATAGGAAAGCAAATTCAGTTGCTGTTTGATCAAAATCAATAGACTGGTATAATATAGTTCTAAATCAATGGTTGATAGATTAGTATATTAGGAGTGAATCCTTATTTTTGATTCAATCCAATCTAATTTATTGCTCATGAATAGTTTTGCACGGCTTGTATTGTTTTTATTTATTGGTTTTTTATCTGTTACTGCTGAAGCGCAAATAGAAATAAGTGGAACCATCATTAACAGTGAAACAGGAAATCCTGTTCCATTTGCATATGTCAAAAAGAAGAAAATAAATCGAGGTGCAATTACCAATGAAGATGGTTATTTTAAGTTAACCTGTTGGGAAACCGATACGCTGATAATTTCGTTTGTCTCCTACCAAAGAATAGAGGTTCCGTATACTTATTTCATTGAGAATGATCAATTATTACTTAATCCAAGTGATAATGAATTAGCAACAGTTGAAATTTATGCAGATTTTGACTTTTTATATGATCTATTTGAGGCAGCTAGACAGAATTTAAAGCGTGCAGATTCTTATCCTGCCAAGTCTTACTTTGCATTAGAAACATCAACAGCAGGAATTCCTGTGGAATTATTAGAATGCTATTATAACGCAGAAATTGGACCTTCTGGCATCAATGATTTGCAGCTTAAAAACGGAAGAATAGGAATGAGTGAGGAAAGTGGAACCTATTATGCGAGTTTGAGCACCACTCAAATTATATCAGATTACCGGTTGCTCAATAAACGAAATAATCAATTCCCTACCAATCCTTTGCAGCTCAATAAAAACAAGCTAAAACGGGTTTACGATTTGAAATTGGATGCATTTCAAGATGGAATTTATAAAATTCGGTTTATCTGTAAAAATGAGGAATGGGACTATTTTAATGCAACCGTTTGGATAGATAAGTTTACCGAACAAATTGTACAAATAGACCTTCAGGAGAATGATTTGAATAAACACCCGTTTGTGGTGATAGATCAGGAGCATAAAATGGATTCACTCAATTTTAATATTTCCTATACTTTTTCGAATGATGCTACACAGAGTCTGGATAAAATAGCTTTTAATTATGACTTAAATTATGAAAACAACCATCATACGCGTGTAATGAAATCGGGTGGCGTTTTTTTGTTTTTTGAGAAAGATGCAGAATTTGATTTGCCTTATTACACGGAGACCGATCATAAGTTGTCAGATTACGACAAAATTGTTGGACAACCTTATAATGAGAAGTTTTGGGCACAAAATGAGGTCATTAGTCCTAGTCGAAAATCAATACTATACAAAGCATATTTTAAAAGGGCTGGGGTATTGCTCAATTTTGATGAATTGTCAAAACGTAATAATGAAGTATGTAAGAATCGAATTATAGAATGGAGTCAAAGACGTGTGTTAATGGATGAAATTAACCAGTTTGGCAATTATGATATCGCTAGAAAGAATGATGTACATCACACGCAATTAATTCGAGATTTATATAATTTCCAGGCACATATCTATTTGGACCGGAATGCTTATGACGACACGGTCTATTATTTATCAAAAACATTAATCGATTTGGAGGACTCTTTTTATCATCTTGAGGTTAATAAGAATACTACGTGTATTATCAATACTTATTTTGATTTAGTGGAATTGGAACGAAGAAATATGATGGAGGTTTTGCAGCTAAATGATTGGAGCAAATTGCAAGTAGATTCCATTTATCAAAAAAGCCAGGATTGGTTGGCTACCAACTTGAAATACTATCTAGCTGAGGTGGATCATGGAGAAAACAACGCAGCAGTGAAAAGGTTCAATAAAGTTATTTTAGGGAATATGGGAATCGATAATTCATTATTGATTTGGAGTGATTTCATGGCTGAAAAAGCAGCTAGTCAAAATACCATTTCAGCTGAACCATGGATCGAATTGTATAATTATGGAACAGCATTGCTGCAAATAGGAGAATATGAAAAATCTTTACCTATTCTGCTAGAGGCATATGAAATGGGGAGTCAAGATCCTTGGTTAGCCTATAATATTGGATTGAATTATTTAAAGCTGAATAAGATTAAAAAAGGTTGCGAATTCTTATCCATGGCAAAAGAAATGGGAGAAGAAGTTCCAGAAGAATTGACTAGTGAGTGCGAGTAGGTTCTCGTTGTCAATTAGTGATGATCAATTAACAATGGGGAATTATCAATAGCGTGCCTAACTACTCGTCTATATCCTTATTTTTTACCAAATACCAAATACCAAATACCAAATACCAAATACCAAATACCAAATACCAAATACCAAATACCAAATACTGAGTACTAAATACCAAATACTGAGTACTAAATACCAAATACTGAGTACTAAACATTACCCCTCTCGGTGTATCAAATAACTATTAGCTTGAGCCAAGGAGGTTACAACCATATCGTTTATGCACAAGTGTTTAGGGAGTGAACTTGCATAAAAGACCAATTCAGCAATATCCTCTGCCACCATAGGTTGGTATCCGTTATAAGCAGCATCTGCTCGTTCTTTATCTCCATGAAAGCGAACTGTTGAGAATTCGGTATTTGCTGCTCCAGGAGCAATTTGCGTTACTTTAATACCATGTGGTAATAAATCAATCCTCATTCCTTTAGTAATGGCATCAACTGCGTGTTTAGAGGCGCAATAAACATTTCCGTTCGGGTAAACTTCTTTACCTGCTGTTGATCCAATATTGATAATGTGTCCAGTTTTGTTTTCTATCATTAAAGGAATTATTGCTTGCGAGACATATAAGAGTCCTTTTACGTTGGTGTCAATCATTTTATTCCAATCCTCAGAACTACCACTTTGAATAGGATCTAAACCACTAGCTAAGCCAGCATTATTTACAAGAATGTCAATTTTTTTCTGGGGATCAGGTAATGAATTGATCGCCGATTTAACTTCCTCTTCATTTCTAACATCAAAATTCAAGCAAGTAACTGAGGTGTTATAGTTCGATTCTAAATGAGATTTTAATTCATCTAGACGATTTGTACGCCGTCCTGTTATTATAATATCATCACCATTAGCTGCAAATTTTATGGCCATTGCTTTGCCAAAACCTGCAGTTGCTCCCGTAATTAAAATGATTCTTTTCATAAAGTACAATTATAGAATCAAAATTAGCAAAAAACGCTCATCATATTGAATTGATAAATACTTTAAAACTTATGCCATTAAAAAAATAGGATTAATTAATTTTAGGAAAAATTTAATTATGAGCACCATTTTATTTGAAATCAAAGATAACGTTGGAATTATACAATTTAATCGCCCAACAGTATATAATAGTTTTAATCGTGAAATGGCACTGGAATGTCAGGCAAGATTAGATGAATGTGAGGAAAATGATGAGGTAAGAGCAATTTACATCATTGGTAGTGGAAAAGCATTTTGTGCTGGACAAGATTTACAAGAAGTAACTGATCCGAATGGGCCAGAATTAACATCTATCGTAAAAGAGCATTATAATCCAATTATAGAACGCATTAGAAACATAGAAAAACCAATTGTAGCAGCCGTGAACGGTGTTGCGGCTGGTGCTGGAGCGAATATAGCCTTAGCGTGTGATATTTGTGTAGCTACAGAAGCGGCTAGTTTCATTCAGGCATTTAGTAAAATTGGTTTGATCCCAGATTCAGGAGGAACATTCTTTTTACCCAGATTAATTGGTTTTCAAAAAGCCACAGCATTAATGATGCTAGGTGATAAAGTGAGCGCAGCAGAGGCTGAGAGTTTGGGAATGATTTATAAAAGCTTACCGGCAGAAAGTTTTGAAGAGGATGCTTATAAAATAGCTGCGAAATTAGCTAAGATGCCAACTAAAGGCCTTGGATTAACGAAAAGAGCTTTAAACCTTTCTATGATTAGCGATTTAACAACTCAATTAAAAGTAGAAGAGGAATTGCAAACTACGGCTGGTAAAACGCATGACTATAATGAAGGTGTAGCTGCATTTTTAGAAAAAAGAAAACCAGCTTTTAAGGGAGAGTAATTCAATTAGAATTAGAAAAGACATTACAAGAAAATTAAAGATATGAAAATTGGAATTTTAGGAGCAGGATCAATGGGGTCAGGAATTGCGCAAGTTGCATCACAGTCTGGTCATGAGGTTGTTTTATTTGATACAAACGCCGAGCAATTGGACAAAGCCAAAGGTAAATTGGCAAAAATCATGGCGCGATTGGTAGAGAAGGGGAGAGTAACCAATGAGGAGGCTGAAGCCATACAAGGCCGAATAAGCTATATAACTTCCATGAGTGATTTTGCTGGTAGTGGTTTAATCATTGAAGCTATTATTGAAAATTTAGACATTAAGAAGAAGGTTTTTGCTGAGTTAGAGGGGGTTGTGGGAAAGGATTGTATTTTAGCATCAAATACTTCATCATTATCAATTGCTTCGATTGCAGCGGCTTGTGAGAAGTCTGAGCGAGTAATTGGAATTCATTTCTTTAATCCTGCACCGTTAATGCCATTGGTTGAAATTATTCCGGCAGTGCAAACAGCAGATAATGTAACTGATACTGCAAGAAACTTAGTAGATTCTTGGAAAAAAGTAACTGTTTTGGCTAAAGATACCCCCGGTTTTATTGTGAATAGAGTAGCGCGCCCGTTTTATGGCGAAGCACTAAAAATATACGAAGAAGGAGTGGCAGACTTTGCTACAATTGACTGGGCAATGACTGAACTTGGCGGATTTAGAATGGGACCTTTTACATTAATGGATTATATCGGCAATGATATTAACTATACTGTGACAGAAACTGTCTTTAAAGCCTTTTATTACGATCCAAGATATCGCCCATCATTTACTCAAAAACGACATTCAGAAGCGGGATGGTACGGAAGAAAATCGGGTAGAGGATATTATGATTATGCAGAAGGAGCAAGTAAAGTTGCCCCAAATACTGATACTGTTGTTGGAAATCAAATTTTAAACCGCATTTTAGTTTTATTAATTAATGAGGCTGTTGATGCTGTATTCTTAAACATTGCTTCGGCGAAGGATGTTGATTTAGCAATGACTAAAGGGGTGAATTATCCAAAAGGATTGTTGCAGTGGGGGAATGAAATAGGTTTAGATAATGTATTGTCGCAATTGGATGCGCTTTATGCAGAATATGGTGATGATAAGTATCGCGCTAGTGTTTTGTTAAGGCGAATGGTGAAGAGTGGTGACACGTTTGAATTTTAGTTCTATTTTAAATAGGGCAGAAGCGCTTTGTTATTGAATATTTGAAATTCAATTTTTTGGACTTCAAATGTAAATAGTATTAAAGCTTTTCCTATATTAGTAGGACAAACCAACTCCCTAACGAATAATCACGATAATGATAGATACTGAGGTGAATGCGAAATTAGGTGCTAATTTACGCCGATATAGAAAACAAAAAGGATTTACATTGCATACACTTGCATTGGCCACTCAAGCGGATAAAATGACGCTTATGGGGATTGAGAAATCAGAAGTGAATCCTTCTAGTAATCTACTTCAAAAAATTGCAGTTGCTCTTGGTGTATCAGTTGATGATCTAAAAGCATAGACTACATTACCTTTTAAATCCAAAATCCGTTTTTCGAATTTTGCACATCTTGTCACCAAGGTGAAATACTATTCCTTCGATATCATTTTCGAATAAGTATTTCTTTAAACCTTCAAAACTTCTGTCAGGGACGTTAAGTTTTTTTTGTCCGTGCTCTATCAATTGATGCCCCTCTATTTTTTCTGGATTCTTTTGAACCTTGCTACCGCATAGTTCATAACTACCGTCATTTTTATTGGCTAGAGCATCAAACCCTTCGAAATGATATTTATCTGCTTTATTATTACGGTCACATATAACCCAATGCGGATGATGACCAGATAAAAGGTCAGCGTCTTGGCAAGGAATGGCGTTTAATGGAATTGGGCGCTTATAGGTTCCGTCAGGTTTTATTTTTGCATCATAACGTTTATATAGTTCTCCATTAATTATAGCACAAGAAGTACCATCAAATTTGCGTGTGGCAATAGCATCTACCGCCCAAGCGTTATCAGGGTTAATTTCATTAATAACCCTGCCTAAATTTTCAGGATCTTTTTTAAAGAATGTACTTATTTTTTTCATAAAAGTTTATTGCATAAAAAATGGCGTCTCGATCATTCGAGACGCCATTTTCAGATTAGACTAATTAAATCTTAGTGCTTAATGAATTTAGTTGTCTCAGACATACTATCAGTAGTTAGTCTCAGAATATAAGTTCCTTTAGGTAGGTCATTAGCGTCAAAGGCAATTTGATTCTTACCTGCTTCTAATTCTTTAGAAGTTGTTTGACGAACAACTTGTCCACTTAGGTTAAATATCTGTAGTGTAACGTTTCCATTTGATGCTAGATCAAACTCAACTGTACCTGCATCCTTAACCGGGTTAGGGTATAAGTTCAAGTTCGGAATGAATTTATCTTTGTCAAGGTTGTCGTTATCCTCAGGTAAACTTAATAAAGCATCTGAACTCCAAATACCTCTACCATGTGTACCTGCATAAATTTCACCTGGACGGAAACAACCTTCATCCCAAGTTCTCCAGTTTTGCTCTAAATCGTGAATTGGAACAGCTCCAACATTTCCTGAAACATTTTCCCAAGTTGTACCACCGTCTTCAGTTGCAAATAAACCAAACTCAGTTCCAACCATAATAATGTTTTCATTATCACGATCAATAACTACAGAGTAACAAGGAATTCCTCCAGCCATTTCGCCGTCTCCACTGTTAGGGAAAGTAGCAATTGTATTAAACGTTGGTGAAACACCAGTTGCATTTGTTGATCTTCTAACTCTTGCAGAACTAAATGTACCTAATGTCACAACCAATAAATCTGGGTTGTCAATTGGTCCACTTGAAATTCCTGTAACAATTGATCCGAAAGAAGTTAATTGTTTTAACTCCATAACATGCTTGTCTCCATGTCCATCAATAAGAGTATCACGAGTAACACCTCCATCAGCAGGTCCTCCGTCTAATACTTCTGTTGGTGAATAAGCCGAGTTAAATCCACTTAATCTCCAAACTGCACCTCCAGATGTTCCAATAAATAGGTGATTTCCATCTTTAGAGAATTCCATAACTGAAATTCCACCCATACCATCAGCAACTTTAAACCATCCTTGAGTTGTTGCAGAGAATCTTAAAGCATTACGTGTCATCCATAAACCATTTGATCCTCCCATATCAAGGGCAAACCATGTTTGGAAATAATCTTGACAACGTATTGTGTCCCACGCAACGTTATAGATTTGATCGTCAGCACCCATATCGATTACTTCACCTGGTTTTAAAGGATTAGTACCGTAGTAGTGATCAGATGTTGTAAAGCTTTCTACAATTACAGTGTCATCTTCTTCAACACCCATAATTAATAAGCTATCTCCGATAGAAACATCAGGAGCTCCATATATGAATGACCAATCTAAAACACCTAAGTTAAATGCTGCACCAGATAATTCATCAATTACTGTAATATCTTCAGTAGTTAAATCAGTATCAGCAAATAATGTATCATCATAAACAATATCAATAGGAGTTTCATAAGGAATAGTAGTTTGAGCAGTAGCAGAAGGTACATCTACAATGTCTCCAGCATCATAACTTTGAGAAGCAATATATGATAAAGTATCAGCAGATGCTAAATCATATGGGTGCTCCCACATTTGGAATGTTGTGTTAAACTCACCACATCCTGTTCCGTCAGTTGCACCAGCATTACAAGGAATACCGTTACCATCAATAAATTCTTCTGGACCAAACTCATCAACATTTCCACCTCTATCAGAAGAACGGTAAACAGCTGAATAATAAATTGAACCAAATGCTAAATTTCTATTGATAAAAGAAATATCACATGAGAATCCATCTCCACCACCAACTTCTCTATGTTCTTGGTAAGTTGTTCCTGTATGATAGTTTGCTTGTGTTCCGTTATCTTGAGCACCACCAATTACATCTCCGTGAGCAGAAGCTCCGATTGCGTAGAATTGTGTTACATTATATCCTCTATTTGCTGGGTGAAATTCTGGATCTAAAGTGTTAGCGTTGTCAGAAAAAGCAACTCCACCATCATTTCCAATATAAAATCTTCCCCATTGATCCCAAACCATTTCGTGGTTATCTGCGTGTACGTAACGATCGAAAGTAGGAGGTAAGAACCATTGTGAAATTTGTTCCCAGTTTCCAGTTGTTGACCATGAGTAACAATCAACACCACCTAAAATAATTCTATCTGGTGCACCTGGTACAACCGTAATAATATTGTTATAACCACCTTGACCGTTAGATCCACCTGAAGTAAATGGAGCAAATCCACCAGGAGTTCCATCATAAGCAGGAGCAATTCGTTCCCAAGTTAATCCGTTATCAGCTGAACGCCAAATACCTTCTAACTGACCAGAAGCACATGAAGCATAAACACGGTAAAGACCGTCTACTTTTTCATGACTAATTGCAAATTCGCAACGTCCTACTGAAATCATATTGATTACACCAGGATCTTCTCCAATTGCAGAAACTTCAGTAAAGCTTCCACCACCATTGGTTGAAACATAAACTTTCGATCCTCCTCCTGTTGAATGTCCAATGATTACTTGACCATCTTTAGAAATTGATAAAGCTCTACATGCGCCACTAGGAAATGCATCAACGTCCATAATTGCTCCAGTTGTTGGATCATATTTATCTAAACCGTTGCTACTTGCAATCCAAACCATGTTATTAACGTCATCTGTAACAACTTCGTTAATATATTGCCAAGATTCAGTTCCACTAACTAAAGACCATGATCCATCAGTTTCTGCTTTATAGAAACCGTAACCATTTCCTCCACTATCTTCGAAACCTCCAATTTGGTCAGCACTATGTCCTGTACCAACATAAAAATTTCCGTCAGCAGTTTGACAGATAGAAGAAATAGACAAGTTAACGTCAAATTCATCTACTCGGCTCCAAGTACTCGCTCTGTTAATTGACTCAAATAGTCCTCCGGATACAGATCCTGCATATAAATGGTTAACATTGTTTCGATCTACAGCAATACCTCTGGTTCTACCCCCAACGTTATCAGGACCTTGATCAATCCAATTAAATGTTGCACGGTTTTGAGCTACAGACATTGCAGAAGCTCGAGCGCGTTCCCATTGTTCTTGCGTATAATCACCTTTTAACAATTCGTAATATTCAAACGCTCCTTCAATACCAGCTTCGCTAGCATCCAAATGAGAGGAGAGTCGCTGTTCGTATACACCTTCAGAACCCTCTGAGGTATAAACGAATAGACCGGCTGCTATAGCAAGTGCCGGTAATGAACCTAATAGTAGTGCTTTTTTCTTCATATTAAATTTTTTCATCTAAGCGCATTTTCATCCGCACAATATACAACTTAATTCTTAAATATATCCTATAATTTGCTGAATTTTAATTCACAAAAAAAGGCTTAAAACTAAGCTGCTTACAATTTACAATTGAACAATTTTCTTTGGGGTTTGGTTTAGGACATTTTCGATATTTAAATGTCACTAACGGTGATATCAAAGAAATGCGTTAAAAGTGACAATGAACGAGTGTGAAATGTGCTAATTTGTCGCTAATTTCGTGAGAATTAGAATGGATTGAAATGAAAAAAGACTAAAGTTTTGTCTTTTTTATACAAATCTATCGAGAGAAATTTCTTAAAAAAGATGTTTTTCAGCGTGGTAAGAAGAGCGAACTAATGGTCCACTTTCAACAAATCTGAATCCTTTTTTGAGTGCATATTCTCGATATTCATCAAATTTTTGAGGCGTTACGAACTCTGCAATAGGTAAATGATTTGGAGTAGGTTGTAAATATTGACCTAATGTTAAAATGTCGCATCCAACACTACTTAAATCATCAATAGCTTCGTAAATCTCTGTTTCAGTTTCTCCTAACCCTAGCATAATGCCAGATTTCGTTTTCATACCTCCACGTTTGAGACGCATTAGTACTTCTAAACTTCTGTCGTATTTGGCTTGAATTCTAACTTGTTTAGTCAGTCGCCTTACGGTTTCTAAATTGTGCGATACTACTTCAGGTGCCACATCAATGATACGTTGTAAATTGTCCCATTTTCCGCCAAAGTCAGGAATTAATGTTTCCATTGTAGTACCAGGGCTTTTTCGTCGAATAGACTTTACTGTAGCCACCCAAATTTCAGAACCTCCATCAGGAAGGTCGTCACGATCAACAGATGTAATTACAGCATGCTTAACTTCCATTAATTTAACGGATTGCGCCACTTTTGCAGGCTCAAAAATGTCCGCTTCTAGTGGCTTACCAGTTGCAACAGCACAAAAACCGCATGAACGTGTGCAAATATTTCCTAAAATCATGAACGTTGCAGTACCTTCACCCCAACATTCTCCCATGTTCGGGCAATTACCACTTTCACAAATCGTGTGTAGCTTATGTTCGTCAACTAAAGAGCGAACTTTTTTATAGTTTTCACCAGTTGGTAGCTTAACCCTAAGCCACTTTGGTTTTTTGATCTTGATTTTTTCTAGACTTGTCGTTTCCATGTTTTAAATCAATAGAGCTTTTGCCCAAGATTAAACTGAAGATAAAGTGAGGGGAATAAATTATCCCCAACATTATTATGCATTATAACTACTGGTTTTCCAATGAAGTAATCAACCATTACACCAACTTCACCACCACTAATTTTATTTTTGGCTGTTGAAAAATTAAAATCAAACCCAATTCTTGAAAAAACGCCAAATTCAAAAGTGGCTTCACCTAATCCTTTTCCCCAAGAAGAGCGTGAGGTAATATTCTCAACATTATGGATACTAGGATCATATTTTTCATCAAAGGCGGTCCCAAATCGTTCAATTCTTAAATAAACAGGTTTTAATAATCCGATAGATGGTCCAGCTCCCCATTTCAATGAAATTTCAATTCCATTTTCTCGTTTTGCTTTGAAAATAGCGAGCTTTCCTCCATATGTTGGGCGGAAGCTAACGAGCGAATTCAGTTTTCCAAAATAATACCCCCTAGAATTACTGAAATTGCTATAAATCTTAAACTCCTTTGGGTGTCTAATGTTCGTAAGCGTAAAACCATATGTATTTCTGTACTTATAATTTTTCTGTACAGCATATTCAAATGCCATACCCCAACCAGTAGCCCCAGCATTGGCATTGAAATTAAGCCCAAATGAGAAATCACGTCTCATTATGGTGCTCCCGTCTTCTTTGTCGGGTACTTGACTGTAACCTGATAAAGAGACAAATAATGCTAATATGTACAGATATCTTTGGATCACTACGTACAAAGTTAATGAAAACTACGTGAGTAACCTTAAAAAGGGTAAAAGTATCGTGTTAATTCAATTCAAGAATTATACTAATCTCTGCTTTAGTAATATATGAAAGAAAGGGAGACGATTTTGATGAAAGTGGGCGTTTAGCTCTCCTCGTTATCAATCATTTTTATAAACAAGTCGCTATATTTTAATGCAGGAATAGCAGTTAGTGAGGTTTTTTTAACTGGTTCGTACAGCAATGAATTTGTTTTTAAATCAGTAGGAATGAATTTTCCTTTTTCGTCATAAGATTCAAGTATAACAAGTGCTGCACTAAGAATAAAAACCATTTTCACTACACCAAAAATTAATCCTGCAATTTTGTTGACCATTCCTAGTGCGACAATTTTGAGCCCTTTTTCAATCATTTTACCTGCAAAATAAACCATGGCGCCAACCAGTAAAAATGTAACTGTGAATGCAATAGCAGGCAGATATTCTGTTGTTATGCCCACATTCTCTCGCAATATTTCAGCCATGTAATCTGAAAAATGTATGCCCGCATAAATTCCAACAAGGAGCGCCAATAAAGTAAAGAGTTCAATCACAAATCCTTTCTTAAATCCGCGCCATGCACCAATTATGATGGGGATTAATAATAATATGTCCAAATAGTTCATGGTGAAACAAAAATAATTCGGAAGTTTGCGGTTTGGTTGTCTTAGGGCAATTTGTTTCAAACAAAAAACTGTTTATAGAAGTGGATTACAAGTTAGAGTTGAGATTTCAGGAACTAGTGAAAAAATTAGAAGTAAAATTTGGGACAGGTCTTGAATTGGATACTATTTTGCTATTGGTTGGGGTGCAGGAATTAGGAAAGGGCTATAAGGAGTTTTCCAAGGATGAGAAGATGAACCTAATGCACATTGCAATTTGTACAATTTTGGAGCCTTACGGTGTTTATAAATATGTTGCGAATGATGATGACGGATGGCCACATTTTGAAAAGGTGAAAAACATTCCGGCTATTAGCAATAAGGATCAAGAACACCTATTAAAAGAAGCGGTAATTAATTATTTTGAAGGAAATGAATATGTCCAATCTAATGCAGATGGGGCAGAAGAGGAGGAGTAGTCGTTTATAACCGAACAATTATAAACTCTGTTCTTCTATTTTCCTGATGCTCTTCTTTGCTGCATTTAATTCCGTCAGCACATCTATTTACTAATCTTGTTTCTCCATACCCTTTGCCAGAAATTCGTTCTGGGTTCGTAATACGTTGTTTGATATAATCAGCAGATGCTTTTGCGCGGCGGTCAGAAAGAGATTCATTAGAGGTAGCGGTTCCTCGAGAATCTGTATGAGATCCTAATTCAACCACCATTTCTGGATTTTCGTTCAATACTGTTACAATTTTTTCGAGTTCAAGTGCAGCGTCTGGACGAATGATCGATTTGTTAACATCAAAATAAATTGGATTAATATCAATCACCTCAGATAAATCAACTCCTACCTCAATTTGTTCTAAACTAATATCCATATCTGTATGAACATTGTAAACGCCTTCTTTGTCAAAAACCGTGTTGTAAGTAATTGTTTTAGACAGATAGCCTTCTTTTTCAAATGAGAAGTTATAACTGCCTCGATCGTTCAGTTTTTTATCTGCAACAGCACGTCTATAGTCTCCAGATTCGTTGGTCATATATGTTTCTGTTACACCAGTCATATTATCTGTAATAGACATTTTAACACTGTCTAAAGCTTCTCCTGTTTTTTTATCCGTTACTAGAGCTAATAGCGAAATTCCAGGATCTTTTTCAAGGGTAAGGTCTGCAGTTACAAGTTTATCAACCTGTAAGGTGTTTACAGTGTTTTTTCCATCAAAGTAATCGTCTTTTTCACCTAATAATTTAAATTCTTGATCAGCATCTACCTGAAATTCAAAAGCGCCATTTTCATCACTGCTTTCATATAGCTCTTCGCCACTTGTTATGTTTATTAAGGATACAATTACGTCTGGTAAAGGATTTCCTTTTTTGTCATAGGTAACACCAGCAATTGTTTTTTGGTCAACTGCAAATGTGTAAATATCCATTCCTCCAAAACCGCCTGAACGATTAGAAGAAAAGAATCCTTTTTTACCATCTTCTGTAAAACTTAAATAAATATCATCTCCAGCCGAGTTCATTGGATAACCCAAATTCTCAGGATAAGTCCATTCTCCACGCACAAATTCAGACTTGTAAAAATCATAACCGCCTGAACTGTTGTGTCCTTTAGACGAAAAATAAAGCGTTTTACCATCTGCTGAAAGGAAAGGACTATCGTCATCTTTTTCAGAGTTAATAATTGGACTTAAAAATTTAGGTGCAGACCAAGTTGAGTCGGTTAAGTAGCTTACGTAAATGTTTAAATCACCTCCCTCAAATTTAGGGCGATCCATTGCACTAAAAATAAACGTTTTACCATCTGCAGAATAAACACCATGTGGTTGGAAGTAAAATTTGCCCAAGACTTCTGGTAAAGGATCAATTTCATTTAAACGATCTTGATCAATAGACGATTTCCAAATTTTATTTTTGTGGAAAATAAGGATATCATTATTGTCACGGCGTCTGCCGATAACAGCATGGTGATTGTCTTGTTTAATTCCTGGATTGTAACTTGACGCTACTGACTCAACCAAGTCGAAGTAATAAATGTTTTCGTAATATTTATTGTCTTCAGTTATTTCTTCAGATTCAAAATCTTTATAACGAGCATTGTAAAGTAATAAACTATCTTCTTCAATAAATACAGGTGTATATTCAGAATCTACCGAGTTGATAAAGAAATCCATGTTTTCAACAGAGTAGGTGTTGTTATCATTGACAATCGCTTTGTTTTTGATTGCATACCTGCATGTTTCAAGATGAAAATTAACATCTTCGTCTAGATAGGCATGTTTGTTTTTGCTCAGTCCATTCTGTTTAAAATACTGATATTGTTCTATAGCCTCTAAAGGACGCTCTTGTAAACGCAAACAATTAGCATAATCATAATAAATTAAATCATTCGGTTCAGCTTCTGAGTTTGCAATTCTTTTTTTGATATAAACTTCAGCAGAGTCATAAAGCTCATATTGATACAAATATATTTCAATGAGACCGTCTAAAGCTTTTGAATTTTCGGGTTCAATTGTAAGCGCCTCTTTAAACAATTTTATTGACTGAGGATAGTCTAATTTTGAACGTTTTTTCTTGGCGTCATTTAAGACACTATTAACTGATTTTTGGGCGTACAATTGTGACCCGCCATTTATTCCTATAAATAGGAACAGGATCATCAGAGTGATAAAATTTATTGAAGGTATTTTAGTCAAGAATCAATAGTTTTAATTTGTCATTTTTGGCTTGCAATTCAATTCGGAAATTGAACGTTTCAATAGGTACCTCCAAAAATAGAATAAAATAATTAAGAATCAAACAAAATCAACTGAGGAATGGGAATACTTAGCAAATGTGATTTGCTGTTTATGAATACTTTATAAAGCTAATTAGGCAAAAAGCATACCAAAATCAATTTACGTTTTTCGTTTTTTCTTTTTTGCAGCAGGAAAAAGAATATTGTTTAAAATTAAACGATAACCAGGTGAATTAGGGTGTAGGCTTAAATCTGTAGGAGGATCACCAACCATGTGCCGATAATCTTCAGGATCATGTCCTCCGTAAAATGTCCACGTTCCTTGCCCAAATTCTCCGTGAATATATCGAGCAGTTCCAATGGCTTTATTTTCACCCATTACCAAAACATCTGGTTTTATAAATTCTTTTCTAAAATCCGTAGTTTGCCCCATGAATCCGTCAATTTCTTTTGTGTGATTTTGGCAAAGCATTGTTGGAACAATGTCCCATTTTGCAGAAAAGTCGAATAAATAAAACTTGTCTAAATTTTCGGCTAATTTATGATCTCTTGTCCCATCAATATCCGAGTATTCATACTCCATTGGATCTTGAGAGACAGTATAGTCCTTAAAAGCCAAGGTTTGATTATAGTCTATTTTACTTTGAAAATCTGGCGAAGCAGGATCATGATCATACATATGCTCGCAAATGTCTGTGTTTTGAGCACTTAAAGCAATGTCATAACTATCCGTTCCAGAGCACATAGTGAAGAGAAACCCTCCTCCAGCTACAAATTCTCGAATTCGTAAGGCTACGTCAAGTTTCAATTCTGACACTTTTTCAAATCCTAATTTTGCAGCCATGGCTTCGTTGTCACGTACTTGTTTTTGATACCACGACTGGTTATGGTAACTGCGATAAAATTTTCCGTATTGCCCAGTGAAATCTTCGTGATGTAAGTGTAGCCAATCAAATTCAGGCAAGCCTCCTGTTACTACTGTTGAGTCATAAATTTCCTCGTACGGAATTTCGGCATAGGTTAATACAAGTGTTACGGCGTCATCCCAAGGTTGTTTCCCTGTTGGTGTGTATACAGCAATTTTAGGTGCAGTTTCTAATTGAACCACTTCCATATTAACTTCTGGGTTAGCAATTTCTGATTTAATCTGTTTTACTTTGATATCAGGCAGTACTTTAAAGGAAATACCTTTAATAACAAGTTGTTCTTCAATGTATGCATTTTGAGGGAAAAGAAAGCTTCCACCTCTATAGTTGAGAAGCCATTCCATGACAATTTCATTTTCTAAAACCCAATATGCAACGCCATACGCTTTTAAATGATCTTTTTGCGTTTCGTCCATAGGGACTAAAATTGCATTTGCGCTAGATTGAAGGGGAATTGCCCAACAGCAAAGAAATAATAAGGTATAAACTATGTTTTTCACGTAAATCTATAATCGTTTTTTGATGAAAACGTAACGTGATATAAAGTGTTTCGCTTTTAAAAAGGGACGTTATCGTCCATTTTAGAGGTGAAAGTCACGTCATCATCATCATCATTCATTCTACTTTGCATGGTCATGGTTTCTGGATTAGAATCAAAATCTCGATTCGAACTCATTCCAGCATCATGTGCCTGCGCTCCTGGTAATTGGAATTCATCAAATGCGTCTAGGTTATCAAACTTTGTTAATTGTTTGATGAATCGCAAACGTATGGTGTCCAAAGAACCATTTCTATGTTTAGCTACAATAATCTCGCCAATTCCATCTGTTGGCATTCCGTTTTCATCCTCAACAAGTCCGTAATATTCTGGACGATAGATGAAAACAACCATATCCGCATCCTGCTCAATTGCTCCAGATTCACGTAAATCGGATAGCATTGGGCGTTTATCACCTCCACGTGTTTCAACAGATCGACTAAGCTGTGATAATGCAATTATTGGAACACTAATTTCTTTTGCAATTTCCTTAATTGAACGAGAAATGGTACTGATTTCTTGCTCACGATTTCCTCCAGAAGTTCCGGCGGTCATTAATTGCAAATAATCAATAATTACCAATTGGATATCGTGCTGCATTTTTAATCGACGACATTTTGCACGCAATTCAAAGATGGATAGTGCGGGTGTGTCATCAATAAAAAGTGGGGCAGTGGCTAAGTCATTAATCTTACCATGCAATTGATCCCAATCTGCCTGATCAGTAAATCCTTTCCTCAATTTTTCTGAAGAAATTCCTGTTTGCATGGCCATCAAACGTTTCGTCAACTGTACGCTTGACATCTCCAACGAGAATACAGCAACACCTTGACCAAATTGAACAGCTGAATTAGCCGCCATGGAAAGTACAAAGGCCGTTTTCCCCATACCGGGTCGAGCTGCCAATACAATCATATCTGATTTTTGCCAACCAGAAGTTAATCGATCCAAATCTGTAAATCCAGTTGGAACACCACTTACTCCATCTGTGTTTTCACTTGCTTTTTGAATCTCTTCAATAGCTTCTTGAACTAAGTCACCAACCTTTCCATAACTCTTTTTCAAGTTACCTTCGGCAATTTTAAATAGTCCTTCTTCTGCCTCGTTTAAAACATTAAATACATCTTTGGTTTCATCATATGCATTTTTAATTACGTCAGAAGAAACTTCAATTAATGAACGAAGAATGAATTTTTCCGAAATTATTCGGGCGTGATATTCAATATGCGCTGCAGAGGCAATGCGACTTGTTAATTGGGCAATATAACCTGGACCGCCAACCAATTGCAATTCTCCTTTTTTTCTTAATCGTTCAGTAACACTAAGTATATCAATACTTTCAGAGTTGGCGAATAATTCAAGAATGGTTGAAAATATTTTTTGGTGAGCAGGTTTATAAAAACTCTCAGGTTGTAGAATGTCAATGGCATCATTCACCGCATTTTTTTCAAGAAGCATTGCACCAATTACGGCTTCTTCAATGTCTGGCGCTTGAGGAGGCAATTTTCCAGCTTCACTAACTGCGTTTACAGTGGTTTGCACAAGTCCGCGTTTATTGCTGGGTTTTATTTGCTTTTTGTCATCCATTCTTACACAAAGATACGAAATGCAGGGCGTGTGGAAACGAATTTATTGAATTTATTTCCCCCTGAATTGAAGATCAAGTAGATATTCAAAGTAGAAGCTAGAAAATTATGG
>CAKZPK010000541.1 GCA_937139035.1 uncultured Crocinitomix sp.
ACTAGAATGGATAGCCCGACCTTTTTTTGCTTTGTATGTTTTACGGCGTAAGTAAGAATGAATTGGGTAGGTTATACGAAACTGGAAAACTTAGAATAATAATAATACATTCTTGAATAGATGTTCAGGTGAATGCTTTTTTTACGATCTAAAAAAGGGATTGCCATAAGCACCCCAAGAAAAAATAGTCTTTTAATATATTGCTATACTCGTATCGCGATGTATTAGTGATCTATAACATACCCTCTTCTTTATAAAGCTTGGTTGCTGTTTTTAATTAAACATGAAATAGTGTGTGCGAGTGAGTTCTTGATTAAAAGTAACTTATTTGATACCGTGATTATTGAACAAAACATAGCCCAAGCTTAATTGAAAAGAAAGTGGCTTGAGTTGTGATTGACTATCAAAATAATTTACTGTAGCGCGCACAGGACCAACGATGGAGTGGTATATTAACGAGGCACTTGCGATACCGAAACGATTGCTAAATAGTTCTCCTTCGTATGCTACACCGTCATTACTTAGGATGCGATTGATGGGTTGAAAGATATATGCTTCTATTCTTAAGTCAAGTTTGTCTTTAAGGGTGAATACGTTCATAAGTCCTCCTCCAAAATATTTGTTTGCTCTAAAATCATCATAAAATCCTGTTCTGGAATCTGGAATTGGTTGAAATGCATGTGAAGAAAGAATACTTGCAGTATAATTTTCAAAGAATGGTTGGGTTGAATAAGCACTTTCTAGCAGAATTCCTAGACGGTAAAGTCCTTTTTGAATAAAGTAGTTTTTGTAGTTTGCTTTTACATAAAACCAGTTTTTGAATGACTTAGTAATTTCATTTGTGTTGGAGGTAGAACCTGGAATTGTTGTTTCAATTCCGTGAATGAAACGAGATTTAATAGATAAGAATGAACCGGCAGATTCAAATTGTTTGCGGTTTAGTTTGTCAACAGTGAATTCGAAACCTGGAGAATAATAAAGAAAGTTTGTGTTGTCGGTAGTATCTAATTGCGTAAAATTATCTGTTTGGTAATAGGTGTTTTCATTAGAACCATTAGTGAAATCAAAGATTAATTTACTTTTGGAACTGGCGGGAATAACATATTTAATTGACCAAAAACGTTCATTTAGCACTAGGTAAGATGGGTTAGAGTCTTCAAAAAAAGTTGCGAAACTTTTGAAATAGTCCCAACGGTTCATGGCGAAAAATGGTTCGACATAGGATGTGGTTTTGGTAGGTAGATAAAATTTTATACCAGTTTTGACTGATCCATAAAATTTACCAAAATAGGTGTTTGCGTAAAGAGTAATAGGGGTTATTTTAAAATCAGAATAGGACAAGCTTAAAAAACCTGTATTAACTGGTTTGGAGGAGTAATGGCCTCCAAAAGCAGCTTTAAAAGGCTTTTCTTTTCTGAGGTCAATTACTAATTCTTGAGTTGAATCAGTGATTGGGTAGAGAGTTGGAAACATTGAAAGGACATGCTCACTTTGATAAAGACGAAGGTATCTTTTTTTCAGCTCCTCATATTCCAGTACTTCATTCTTTTTGGTGTTAATGAGCTTACGTTCAATATAGTTTTGTTCATTTAGTGTAACTCCTTTAACGACTATGTTCGCCACTTGGAGTTTCTTTTTTTTGTTATTATAAATAGCTCTTGATTTTTGAAGTTCTTCAGTTGTAACACGCAGGCTAACATGATATTTAATTGAGTCAATTTTTTCAAGAGCGGCCTGATAACCAATTTCAATAGCCTCTTCAATCTTATCAAAATCAAAGGTGCCTATTTCACCGAGGTCAGGTTCAATGATAATACCTGATTCACATGGTAAACCATAATTTGAATGGGCAGAGAATAAATTTTTAATTTGAGACATTAAATCATCAGCTTCAGGAGGAGCCTCATTATAGCTAACATTACTTCCAATAATGAAATCAGGATCGAATTCATTATACATATCATTAGCGGGGAAGTTATTATAGAGTCCGCCATCAAACATGAGAATGCCATCTACCTCAATAGGATTAATGAAAAAAGGGTAGGTCATTGACGCCCTAACAGCTTGATTTAGGTTTCCTTCTTTAAATAAGACACTTTCTTTAGTCGCAATATTAGATGCTATACACCGAAAAGGAACAAAGAGACTATCGAAAGAGCCATTGCCAATATCAAGATTATTACCTAATAAATTAAGAACTTCTAAATCTAAAAATGTTGGATTTAAAATATTTGTGGGAAGAGACTTTTGTAAAATTGAATCTTTTGCGATACGAATAGACATTAATTCTGCATCACGATCTGGATTATGAATTGAATATCGAAAATCATCCTCTAATCTATCAGACGACATGCGTTGAAACTTATCAGTCAAGACCAATTGTTCAATTTGAACAGGTGAATAACCTGATGCATACATTGCGCCAATTAACGCGCCAGCAGATGTTCCTGTGATAAAATCAATAGGGATATTATTTTCTTCAAGTGCTTTAAGCACCCCTATATGTGCAAAACCAGTTGCACCACCACCACTAAAAACAATGCCTACTCTTTGAGAAAAGCCTGTTAAGCTAAGCAGCACTACCAGTATATTTAAGATGATTTTTTTCAAAAATGCCTTTTATTCAAAGGTAATTACTTTTTTTTTAGAAATTACTTTTGTTGCTTCTAAAGGTTGGTTTTCAACCACAATTGATATCTTTGCAAAAAAAGTAATATGGAGCTTGTAGCAAAGACATTATATGGATTAGAGGAAGTACTGAAAGATGAGATAATTGCATTGGGAGGTAAAGACGTTGAAGTAGGCAACCGTGTGGTGACTTATAAAGGTGATATGAAGTTGCTTTATGAAAGCAATTTGTGGTTGAGAACGGCAATTTCGGTATTGATACCAGTTAAGAAGTTTCGTTTTGCTGATGAGAAGGATTTATATCGTAAATTTTCGAGAATAAATTTTTCTGACTTCATGGGGGTGAAAGATACATTTGCAGCAAAGGGTGCAGTAAACTCTGACTTGTTTAACCATACTGGTTACCCAATGTTGGTGTTGAAGGATGCCATTGCTGATCATTTTAGAGATAAATATGGTGAGCGCCCAGATGTAGATTTGGCGAAACCAAAAATTTTATTTGATGTACATATTGATGGGCATGCTTGTTCGGTTTCTTTAAACAGTTCTGGAGCTCCACTATATCACCGTGGATACAGAAAGAAAACTGGTGATGCTCCAATGAATGAAGTTGTAGCTGCAGGTTTAATTAAATTGGCAAATTGGAAAGGTGATTCTCATTTTGTTGATGTTACTTGTGGATCTGGTACGTTGCCAATTGAAGCTGCTTTAATAGCTAATGGAATTCCGCCCAATATCGCAAGAAAATCATACGGTTTTCAAAATTGGAAAAATTTCGATCAACAGCTTTGGAAGAGTATTTTTGAAAGTGCTCCTAAACAACCAAAACGTGATTTAGATATTAAAATTATTGGTTCTGATACGGATGGTGATGTTATTTTAAAGGCTCGGGAGAATATTAAAGCATTGCCATTAGGTAAAACAATTTCATTTGAGATTAAAGATTTCAATGATCAAATGGCACCTGAAGGAAAGGGGATTCTAATTTGTAACCCTCCGTATGGTGAGCGATTGAAAATGGATGAACTAGATGAATTGTATCAAGGATTAGGAAACTTTTTCAAACGAAAAATGCAAGGATATGATTGTTGGGTTTTAAGTTCGAACTTTGACGCATTGAAGAGGATTGAATTAAAGCCATCCGCTAAGATTCAGGTTTATAATGGATCGCTTAGTTGTGATTTTAGAAAATTTGAAATATTTTCAGGAAGTTTAGTTGAACACAAATATGGTGATCGAAATAAAAGAAGAGAGCCAAAACGCAATAAAAAGCGTTAGTTTTAATTACTAATCTTTAGAAATTCATTCCAAAGAACTTCATTAGGAGGAGGGGCGATAATAGAAATTGGCTCTTTTTTTACAGGATGGATGAATTCTAGTTTGCGCGCATGCAAATGAATTGATCCATCTTTATTTGAGTAAATAATGGGCCGGATAAAAACATACAAAGCATAGCCATTCCCCACCATTTGGCAACGACAAAGTGATTATTCATTAGTTTTTGTTTTATAGTCTTGTTTTTA
>CAKZPK010000542.1 GCA_937139035.1 uncultured Crocinitomix sp.
AATACATTTGAATTGCAATTAAATCAATTTGGTAAATGTACTTCGGTATCCGAAATTTATTCGACTAATTCCTCTACAATTTTCACTGAAGAGATGATTTCAAATATTTTTGGGAATAAAGGTGAATGATAAAGAAGCTACCTTCTAAGTCAAATCGATCGCTGAACAACATCCAAAACCTCCTCCAACGCCTTTAAATCCTCAATAACCTCTGCAAAATGACTTCGGTTATCGAAGAAAACAGGGTTCGATAACAGTCCCCCTCTCTCCGCGAAAAGAAAACCAAGTGCATTGCACTTGGTTTTTTTGTTGGAATCAATCGAAGTTCACTTCAAATTGAGAGCAGTGAAAAAACAAAATTGTTTCTGCAAGAAAGAATTGGTTTCTATACTTTGAAAGGTTGACCGGTTGGGATCAATGAAATCAATCCTCATTCTCCGCAAGTGAAATCAAGGTTCAGCTATTAGCTAGACCTTTTTTGTTGAGTTGATTAATTTACTCTGAACCGAATAAGCTTACTGTTCCTTGAAGAAGTAATGGATTATCAAAAACATCTGTACAATAAATGCTCCAAAAATAAACCCCATCAGAACATAAATCGCCGTTACTTTTACCATCCCATCCATCTGATAATTCATTTGTTTGATAAACCATATTTCCCCAACGATTAACTACTACCAAAGTGATATCCTTAACGTTCTTTTTTTTAATAAACGTAAAAAAATCATTTATTTGATCATTGTTAGGTGTAAAGACATTAGGCATTAGTAACTCGGGACACCCGTTAACAATCACCCTTTTTTCCAAAAACGTTGAGTCTCCTTCAAAAATTAAAACTATTGATTCTAAAGGTGTTATTTCAAGTATAGAATCTGTAGAAATGACATTTTCCAAATCTCCTTTTATCCTCCATGAATAATTATCGCTTTGAGGCGCTATAAATTGAATGGATTCTCCATAACATATAGTATCATTACTCACTGGAATATGTTCAACAACTACCTCATCTATAAAATAGTAAGCACATGGGGCGTTTGCTTCAGACACATATATACAACTCGTATTTTCATTCTTTTTAAAGTTACCTATTGTTAAATATTTATAAGCGGAATCAGCTATAAAATTAAACTTTAATTGTTGCCATTCACTTGACCATAAATCAGAATCTGCTTGAAATTGTGGACTTACTTCAACTATTTTTGCTTCATTCTGAATTAAGGCGTCCACCGATAAACATAAGCCCAAACCATCTGACTTATTGCCGCACTCAAAAGGTGACTCTCCATTAGAAACCCAAAGAGAAACTTCATAATACTCGCCTATAACTAGATTTGATGTCAATTCACAAGAGATATACTCTCTGAAAAATTCGGCACTCGAACCAGAAAAAAAATTCGTATCGCTAATTACAAGTAATCCCATTATAGCTTTACCAAACTTTGGATGAATGAATCCGAAAGTTGAATTAGGCAAACCCACCGGACCTCCTACCAATTCATGGAAATAATCGGGGGAACCATGAATAGAGCTTGTGTTATTAGGATCGTCAATATTTGACCAGTATTTGCAATTATACCATTGCGCTATATTGGAAGGCAAATTATCATAATCCTCAAATCCACCATTCGGAACTAAATTCTGAGAATAAAGGTGTGTACTTAATAAAATAAAAAAACCAATTAAACGTAAATTCATAGACTTGTGCTTTGAGTGAAGATAATTTATAAAATTGCAAAAAACACCCTTTGGTTTTCTTATAAAAAGCTTATTTATACATCTCTATAATGAAAACGAAATAAAAAATAACGCATTCTGATATGGCAGAACGCGTTATTCTAATAATTTAAATTTGGATCCATTTATTGAAACCTCAAAGAGGAATGATGCAGAAAAATTTTCAAATCGTCCGAGCGGTCGTCTATTTGATAACCGAAAGTATAATCAACCTTCGTTTTATTCCCTTGGTAATCGATAAAGGTGTAAGCCCCCATCACGAAAACTTGATCGTTATGTTCTATGAAATGGAATTTTTTAAACTTTACATGCTTCCACGGTTTTAATGCAAAACCTTTGTCTTCATTATACAATCCTCCAATAAAATAAGAGAGCGTTTCTTCTCTGCTTATTCTAAATGGATGATCTGAAGCTAGAGTCGGTTTAAATAGGATTTCCGTTTTACAACCAATACGAAAGTCATATAAATCATCAAGCATATCATTGGCTCGTTTTTCAACTTTATGAGGTTTGGATACTGCGGCTTTACCGATATTGATTAATCCTTCTGCCCAGGCTTTTTGGGCTTTTTTTATTTTTTCTTCAATTTTCATTTTAGGTTGTTTTGGGTTGAGCAAAGTCGCTCTCTATGAAAGATAGTGTTTTTAACGAAAATGATTAAACATGTAGCGACACTATGGTGAATTATAGTGAACCGCTACATGTTCTATTAAGAATTATATTAGAGCATATTTTGCCAAGGCAATAATAATTCTCCTTCTCCAAATAAACCTTCAAGTTGTTCTTCATCAATCTGAAATTGTTCGCTATGCGCATAATCTGTTTGCACTAATTGTTCATCAGAAGGCTTAATCCAATTGGCGGCTTTAGTCGTGAGTTTAGATAGTTCTTTAAGTGCCTGAAACTTCAACCATTTTATATCCGTTTTATCTGTTGGATGAAAGAATAGTTTTTGGAGCTCATTTACAACTGCAGGTGCTAAGTTAAAATGAGCACCGTAGACTGGAACATGTTGTGCACCCATTTCAAGAAAGAAGCGCGCAAAGTTAGCTCTTGCTGTATAACCAAGTTTCTTTCCATTATTTAAAGTCTTAAGATTTTTTCCAATTGGATAAAAAACAGTTACTGTAACAAAATCATCAACGTCTTCCTGAGTTGCCTTGCTTGCACTCCCATTTCTCCATGTATGCACATTAAAATGCTCTTGTGCGACCTCAGGTTCTCTCTCATACGCCCCTTTCTCTCCTAATGACTTCGCCCATGCCAGAAAATTTTCAATAATTGTTTGATCTGGATTAATAGTCTCATCCCCCACCTTAAATGTTTTATAACTTGCCTTTAACGCATTTATCTTGGCCGTATCAAAATTCCAAGCCAATGGAACAATATCATTAAGGTTATAGTCCGCTTGATAATAAGTCAATGAAGAGGCTATATGATTTGCAAACTCAATGTCTCCTGGTGTTGGTCCAGCTGTTGGATAAGCTTCAAAAGTGAGCTGTTTTACAGGTTGAACATGTTTCATTACGTTACTTAACGCAGTTGCCAAAACTGGAGACAAGCAACCTCCTAAACTATGCCCTCCAACTGAAATTGTACTACCATTTAGCACTCTGTTTTTTAAAAAATTAATGAGCTGACCTTCTTTATCATCTTTCATCTCCCATAAAGCTTTTAGACCAATCTCTGTACCTAATGCAATGTTCCCGGCTCTAGGCTCTTTCGGTAAATTTAGAAAAGTAGGAGGCCAAGCAGTCATTTTTTCAACATTAAAATCCTGTTCAAACCACCCAGCAGTTGAAATAGCATTGGTGCCAGCAACACCCACAAAGTACTGATTTTTATCCGTCTGCGATTGAGCAACGTACATTGCATTATCTGTTACATAACGTTTTTCTCGACTCAAATTCCATTCATAAGAATGAGTTAATACTGGTCCCCAAACCACTTTCCATTTTCCTGTAAAATTTGAAACAGTTTCGGATGCTAAGGCGTCCTTAATTTTATTGAGTTGTTTTTGGAGGTCTTCTGCTTTTTTTGCAGGGAGTCCTGCTCCTAAATTGGATAAAAGGCTCAGGACGTAATATTGATTTTTTTTGTTTTTTTCTACACTCATTTTGATTAGTTTTAACTTATGTTTTTTGATTGAGAACTATTTTGATTCGAGCTGCGAATCTCTGGCCATTTTCTGTAAAACTTTCCAATAATTGTTAATTCCATGGCCCCAAAATGGAGGAAGGTCTAGTTCATTCATAAATTTGTTATCGTCCATATTCAAATAGCCCTTTAACTCTTCTTCTTTTAGAGAACACAACTTTTCATAAAGTGCTATTTCATCAAGGGTGTTTACAGCATTTTTTTTATCATATCTAATTTTTATATGTGTACCGCCATGCTTATAATACCACAGCATAGGGTATCTAGGAACAATATCACCTATATTGTGATATCTATAGTAATGGGACTTAGGGACGATTCTATCGAATTCATTTGCAACTCCTTGACCTCCCACTGCCGGTTGTCCAAATGTCACGAGTTT
>CAKZPK010000543.1 GCA_937139035.1 uncultured Crocinitomix sp.
CATTATTCCATGTCAAAAGTAGACACGGTAGAATATTATCTACTGGAAAGTATAGCTGAAAACAACAATAAAACAGACTCGTATGCACTTTTATCTCGCCTCTACTATCATTCTGACCGAGCAGATAAATTAGCATCACTATTGAATGATGAAAACACCTCAGACCTTGTTCCTTATTGGGTAAAAAGAGGCACTTATTTTTACGATATTGATTTCTTCAATTATTGGGCTACCATTTTATCTGTAGATATTGCAGCAATAAATACAGCTGGCTTTTTTGCGGCTTTCATTATACTTTGTTTTTGGATGTTTTTCTTGCGTAAAATGGATATTTACGAACCTGAAAAATGGCATCACTTAATTATTACATTTTTACTAAGCATTGTATGCATGCATTTACTTTATCCTGCTCATGATTTTTTGTGGAATATTTTAGATTATCACAGGCCTAGTAATCCAGTAAGCGATTTTGGATACCTTACCGTATCAATTGGAATGGTAGAAGAGTTTGTCAAGATTTTACCTGTACTTATCATGCTTAAATTTAGCAAAGGAATTAATGAACCATTTGACTATATTCTGTATGCTTCAGTATCCGCACTGGGCTTTGCCTTTGTTGAAAACATAGGTTACTTCGGAAATCAAGATTTAGGAAACATTGCTATAAGAGGATTTCAATGCTGTCTTGTTCATATTGCTTTTTCATCAACCGTGGCCTATGGTTTGATGCTTGGGAAGTATCGAAAAAACTACAACAAGTACGGAATTTTTATTTTGTTTTTTGTTATTGCCTCTGCATTTCATGGCTTCTATGATTTTTGGTTGATGGATTGGTGGGCAATTGAATATGACTGGGTAAGTAGTATTACCACTTTAGTTTTGCTACACTTATGGGTAACTTATGCTAACAACACCTTAAATATTTCAAATTTCTATCGTCCAGAGGTTCAGTTTAAAACTGACTGGTTAAAATATTTAGCCTTTACTATTTTTATAGCCATACTTATGTTGAGTTATACAATAGTTAGCTTTAATTATGGCTGGCGATATGGTAATTCCCATTTAACATATTCAGCATTTGATTTACTATTAGTCGTTTCATATTTTGCTCTATCTCTAGGATTTATGTCTATTACCAGAGGATATATAAAACCATTGCAAATGCCTTTTAACTTTTTATTCCCTTCTAAAAAGTTAACGCCTAATTTATCTGATGAATGGATACAACTCACCCCCTCACCAAAATTTAGTGTTGACGTCGAAATGCTAACAGATAAAGAATCACTACTAACAACTGGGCAATTAGCCAAACCAATTGTTATTGACGACACTTTAAACTCTTATTTAGTAAAATTATCAACCCCTATTACAGTTAACGGAAAATTGGTGAACCAAGTAATTTTAACGCCTGAATGGGAAGGGAAATCTCTCAATCATTCCAAACGTGTATTGGTTCAAATTTATTTGATAAATAATTTAGCAGATTTAGATAAAGCATTTTTACATTTTTCAGATTTTAAAATGCTAGGTCGTGTATTTTCAAAACACATAGAAGTACCTCAAGACTTCAGAAACATTCAGACAGAAAGCTTAACCAAATAAGCCTAAGTTCTTAAACTCTTTGCTAAGCACTGTTTTTGAATCAACATTTAATGTTTTTTGCAACAACTCTTGATAAACACTTCTAAAGTCGACTTTATAACGCGGATCTCCTTTTTCAAGGTTATCTAAATCAATTTGATTGTATGTCATTGCAGCTGAAGATAAATCAGAATCAATAACGAACATAACGTTTGCTGCACCATGATCTGTTCCACGGCTTGCGTTTTCTTTTAATCGGCGCCCAAATTCTGAAAAAACCACCACTGTTGTTTCTTTCAAAAGATTGTCTTTCTCTAAATCTGCAATAAAGTTTTCAACTCCATTATTCAGTTCTTGAAATAATCGCACTTGCGAATTCAATTGATTAACATGTGTATCAAACCCGCCCAATTCTGTATAAAAAACAGGAGTTTGAATATCTGACTTGATCAAGGTTGCAATTTGTTTCAATTGCTGCCCCAATTTTCCTTTATATTCTGAAGTATTTGTTTTTAACCGGTATTGATCAAAAATATATTCCGCAGAGTTTTTTGTATCGTTAAAGGTTTTATATAAAAAATTTAGTTCATCATTTTCTGAAGATGGTGTTTCCAAATTATCGAAAAAATCAGAATGAATACTATCATAAAAAGCCTTGGGATTTGTCAACGCAATTCCAGAAAGCTCTTCTCCTTTCATAGCTAACGATAGGCTTCCTCCTAACTGAATTCCTTGATGTGCTTGCTCACAATTATTATCTAAATAGCGTCCTATCCAACCCGTTTGCAAATACGCATTAGAGTCAGACCCTGTATGCCAAATATCCATTGATCGGAAGTGAGAACGATTTGGATTTGGATAACCCACCGAATTAATAATTGAAAGCAACCCCCTTTTCTCTAAATCATGAAATGCCTTTAATTCAGGATGAAAACCAAATTTATCGTCAACCCTAAGCAAGTCTTTTGCAGGAATTCCTATTGCCGATCTGTTATCATAATAAGCATCCAAACCATGGGGCACCACCGCATTTAACCCATCATTACCTCCACTAAGTTGAATAACTACTAAACGTTTTTTACTGTTCAACAACTGACTTGAAAATGTTCCTGCTCTTAAAAACGAAGGCACTAAAAGTCCCCCGGCGGTAATTAATCCTGCTTTTTTTATAAAATCTCTTCTCTTCATAAACTTCTTTTCTTCAATGTTCAATGTTCAATGTTCAATGTTCAATGTTCAATGTTCAATGTTCAATGTTCAATGTTCAATGTTCAATG
>CAKZPK010000544.1 GCA_937139035.1 uncultured Crocinitomix sp.
GGTGAAGTAGCTAAATAAATGGTGCATTGAGATAAAACAATACGTCCTTCAGGCCAGCCAATTTTATTAATAGCATCAAAGGTATTGTTGGCCATTATTAAAGCATTAGGATTAGCCAGGCCAATATCTTCGGCTGCAGAAATCATCAAGCGCCGTGCAATAAATTTAGGGTCTTCACCTCCTTCAATCATTCTTGCTAACCAATAAACCGCACCATTAGGGTCACTTCCGCGTATTGATTTAATAAAAGCCGAGATAACATCATAGTGCATTTCTCCGTCTTTATCATAATTAGCAATGTTGGCTTGAATGATATTGGTGACTAAATCATTAGTTATGTTTAGCGTTTTACCTTCGTAGGCTTGTTCTACGACCATTTCAAGGGCGTTTAACAATTTTCGGGCATCTCCGCCTGATATTTTAATTAAGGCACCTGTGTCCTTTAATTTTATCTTTTTCGATTTAAGATCCTCATCCTCTTTTAATGCACGTTCCATTAAAGCAACCAATTCATCTTTTGAATGATGGCGTAAGGTGTACACTTGGCTTCGCGATAGGAGTGCTGAAATAACTTCGAATGAAGGATTTTCTGTTGTTGCACCAATTAATGTAATAATGCCTTTTTCAACTGCGCCAAGTAAAGAATCTTGTTGAGATTTACTAAAGCGGTGAATCTCATCAATGAATAATATTGCATTTTGCGCACCGAATAATCCTTGATTACTCACTTTGGCAATAATCTCTCTAATATCTTTTACACCAGAGTTAATAGCGCTTAGTGCATGAAATGGTCGGTCAACAGTGTTGGCTATAATTTGCGCAAGTGTCGTTTTTCCAACTCCTGGAGGTCCCCAAAATATCATGGATGGAATATGACCAGATTCAATTGCTTTGCGCAATCCTGAATTTTCGCCCAATATATGGTCTTGTCCCATATAATCAGCCAAAGTTTTAGGCCGCATGCGTTCGGCTAATGGTGTCATACTCATTCTGACAACTAATTTAGCTATTTATTTGCTGTTGGGCGCTTGTGTTTCCACCTTTTATGAGACCACAACCAGAAATCTGGTTTTTCTTTGATTAAATCTTCCAATAATCGCGCGTAGATGTCTGTTACTTCTCCTTCTTTCATGTCAGAAGGGGTTTCACTAATCATTGTGAATTCAACCTCGTAATAACCACGTTTAACTTTCTTTGAATGTCCAAAAAGAACTGTGAAGTCATATTTACGTGCTAATTTTTCTGGGCCATTATTCCAACCTGTGTCTTGATTTAAAAAAGTATTCCAATGAGCAGAGTTTAAATTAGACGGAGATTGGTCATTTACAATAACCACCATCTTTTTCTCTTTGGTTGAGCTCGTAAAGAATGGAATAATATCTTTCGTTCCAATCAAATTCATTCCATTACGTGTTCTGGAATTAAATAAAATCTGATCGTAAAACGTATTTTTTAATGGTTGGTAAATAGAGTAGGTGGTATAATTTGTAAGTTTTGGTAAACTCAAGGAATAGAATTCCCAATTATTATAATGTCCACAAGTAACAATTACGTTTTTATCTTGTTTGTATAATTCTTCAAGTAACTCCGGATTTTTAATTGAAGTTCGTTTTAAAACTTGTTTGCTAGAAATGCTAACAGCTTTTATACTTTCAAAAATAAAATCAATGAAATGTTTGTAAAAACCTTTCTCAATAGCCTTTAATTCTGTCAATGATTTCTCAGGAAACGCCTTTTCTAAGTTGCCTCTAACAACTTTTCGACGATATCGAACAAAATTATAGGTAAGAAAATATACGATACTCGAAAAGAAATACAACAATCCTAAAGGCAGGTATGAGAGGGGTTTCAGGATGACGTAAAACAATATTCGGTCAGCAATTTTAATCATTCACAGCGAAAAATAGGTTGCAAAGTTAAAAGTATCGGGAAATTGTATACCATTAATCATCTCTTTTTATTTGAATTAATTATTTAAAGTTGAATTTTCAAGCCAATTTAATGTATCGAAATGTTTAATTTTGCGTTTCAATTGTAATGAGTAAGCAGAGCATACTAATCATATTATCACTATTCTTTAGCCTGAATTTAAAAGCAGGAAAGATAGAAAAAGGATTCCAGTCACTGGACATCTATAATTATTTTGATGCAAAAAGAATTTTTGAAAAAGCATTGAAGCGAGATAATGTTGCTGCATCTTATGGATTAAGCATTATCTATTTGCGAACAGATAATCCCTTTTATAATTTAGATAGTGCACACAATTGTATTGTACGTGCAACAGAAAATTATGGAAATGTCAAGCCAAAGAAAAAGATAAAATACACCAAATGGGGGGCTGATAGCTTGGGGATGTTTGAACAGAGAGATCTGGTGTCAAATGCTTTGTTTTCAGTTGCTAAAATGAATCATACTGTTGCTGTTTATCAACAATTTTTAGACAAAAATCCGTGGAGCAAACATGTAGATTCTGCAGTTTATTACAGAGATGAATTGGCTTATGAATTAGCAATGCAGACCAACACGGCTGAGGCATTTGGTTTGTTTATGTATGATTATCCTAACTCAGAAAGAAGTATAGATGCCTTGGCAAGTTTTGACCGTTTGAATTATCAGGAAAGTACAGAATCAGATAATTATATTGATTATGTACGTTTCTTAGTAACATTCCCAGATAGTCCTTATCGAGCAGATGCCGAGGATCAAATTTATCGTATTGCAACAATAACAGGAAGTTTGGAATCCTATAAAGGTTTTATAGAAGATCATCCTGAAAATAGAAATGTTCCTTTAGCATGGAAAAAAATGTTTAGTACGCATCTTCAGCAAGATTATTCAACAAATAGTATTCAAGCCTTTTTAAATGAATTTGAGGATTATCCTTTTAAGGATGAGTTAATGGCACAATTGAATAGTGTTGAACGGTTACTGTATCCAATTAAAGTGCGCAATAAATGGGGGTATATTGATGAGGATGAGGAAATTTATATTGCACCAGAATATGAAGTTGCAGAAGAGTTTTATGAAGGCCTAGCAATTGTGCAGCTTGAAGGTAAGTATGGATTTGTAGATAAAACTGGAGAGCTTGTTATTGATGCCATTTTTGATGATGCTTATGAAATGAGCGAAGGGCATGCAGTTGTAGAAGTGGACGAGAAATGGGGATTAATTAACCGCACAGGTGAGTTTGTAATAAATCCTTCTTATGACGATTTGGGCAATTTAAATGAAGGCCTTTGTTATTATTCAGAAGGGGATGAATATGGCTATTTTGATTTAAAAGGAATTGTGCGTTTAAAATTACAATATTCTGATGCGAATGATTTTAAAAATGGGAAAGCTATTGTAAGTAAAAAAGGCAATTATGGATTGATTGACGTATTTGGTACAACCTCAA
>CAKZPK010000545.1 GCA_937139035.1 uncultured Crocinitomix sp.
TTCTTCATGAAAACCAATACATTCTGTACATTTATCTGGAGCAATAAAATAAACATCCATATCTACAGGCTCAAAATCAGCATCTGCATCTACTTCCTTACCATTGTTTGGTAATGTTACCATTCCTGTTAATGACGTACCGTCAGAATAGCGCCATTCAGCACCACCTTCATAAATTGCATTGTTTGGACATTCTGGTTCGCAAGCCCCACAATTAATACATTCATCAGTTATTATAATTGCCATTGTTGTTTGTTTACATTCGTTAACTTTGCAAATATACTGGTTAGGTTTAGCATAATTAAAGTTTTAACCAGATTATTTTTTTACTTTTTCAACCGTTTATTGTGTGTAGTTTGTTGTTGATTTAACGGATTAAAGCACCTAAAAAGGTTGAGTATTAGAACTATAAACATTCGAAGAATGAATTTGTTGCAAAAAATTAGAATATTATCACAGCTTGGAGAAATAATGCAGGCTATTGGAACAGGGCAAGCATGGCCTGGTTTTAAAATTGGAATTAATGAGGATGAGTATAACGAATTAGTTGAGTTAACAAAACGAGCGCGTATATATAACGGCTGGTTTACTGAGGCGGAAGTGAAGAATGCGTTTGCAGGAATTGGAGGATGGTTAAATGAAACTGATTTAACAAATTGGGTGGAGGGTTATTCGCTAAATGAGGGAAAACCAAAATCAATAGCACTCATCATGGCAGGAAATATTCCTTTGGTTGGGTTTCATGATTTTTTAGCGGTGTTTTTAAGCGGTAATAAAGCTGTTATTAAATTATCTTCTGACGATAAACACTTATTTCCAGCGCTCATTCATGTTTTATCGCTTTTTGATCCGACAATTAAGGATTGGGTGGAAATTAAAGATACAAGGCTAGAAGGATTTGATGGTGTTATAGCAACTGGTAGCGATAATTCCGCTAATTATTTCCATTCTTATTTTGGTAAATATCCTCATGTTATTCGTAAAAACAGAACCTCATTAGCAGTGCTTAATGGGCAAGAGTCTAAAGAAGAATTGATAGAGTTGGGCAAAGACATATTTACTTACTTTGGCTTAGGATGTCGTAATGTGTCTCAAGTTTGGATTCCGAAAGATTTTGAGATTAACCGTTTGTTTGATGCGTTTTTTCAGTTTAGTGACATTGTAAACCATAATAAATACGCCAATAATTATGATTATAATAAGGCTGTTTATTTAATGAACTTGCAAGAAATGTTGGATAACGGCTTTTTACTCTTGAAAGAAGATAGAGAGTTAAATTCTCCGCTTGGAATGTTGCATTACGTGCGTTACGAAAACATAGATGAAGTAACAGGTTTTATTAAAGAAAATGAAGATAAAATTCAAGCAGTAGTAGGGCACGATTATATTCCTTTTGGCAAAGCACAAAACCCAACATTGACAGATTTTGCTGATGGGGTGGATACCTTGTCTTTTTTAACTTCGTTGTAAGAAAATAGCTTTATAAACGTTCATTGCTAAAAAAGTGCCTTTTAGCACTAATAAATCACTTATCTATATCGCGGATTTAGACGCTATTCGTATATTTGCGCTTTAGAATTGAAAGAAAGAAAATGACAAAAATTAAATTTGGAACAGACGGTTGGAGAGCGATCATTGCAAAAGAATATACTGTTGACAATGTAGCACGTGTAAGTAGAGCTACTGCAGAGTGGTTATTACAAAATTTTAAAAAGCCAAGTGTTGTAATTGGTCATGATTGTCGCTTTGGTGGCGCAATGTTTGTTGAAACAGCAATTAAAATTTTTGTTCATAAAGGAATCAAAGTTTATACTACAGATAAAGGTTTTGTTTCTACGCCAATGATTTCTTTGGCAACGCGCGAATTGGAAGCTTCTTTAGGAGTAGTAATTACTGCAAGTCATAACCCGCCTAATTATAATGGATACAAATTAAAAGGTTATTTCGGTGGTCCTTTATCTCCGCAAGAGGTAGATGAGATTGAAACAATCATTACCAATACCAATGAAATCAATTTAGATATTATTTCAATTGATAAGGCGAAAGAAGATGGATTATTGGTTTACAGAGATTTTGAACAAATTTATATTGACCAAGTTCAACGCGTATTTGATTTAGATTTAATTAAAAATTCTGATTTTGGTTGGGCATATGATGCAATGTACGGTGCAGGACAAAATGTAATGAAACGTTTATTGCCATCTATCAAATTTTTACATTGTGATGATAACCCTTCATTTAGAGGACAGGCGCCAGAACCAATTCATAAAAATTTAATTGAGTTTTCTAACTTAATTTCAAAGGATGAAACGGTTCATTGTGGTTTAGCAACTGATGGAGATGCAGATAGAATTGGTTTGTATAATTCTACCGGAGAATTTGTTGATTCTCACCACATCATCTTATTAACGATTCATTATTTAGTAAAATATAAAGGATTAAAAGGTAAAGTTGTAACAGGCTTTAGTAGCACACCTCGTATTAAGCAAATGTGCGCTCATTATGGGCTAGAGCATGTAGAGGTTCCAATTGGTTTTAAATATATTTCAGGTTTAATGGCAGATCCTGATCAGGATGTTTTATTAGGAGGAGAAGAGTCTGGTGGAATAGCATTAAAAACACATATACCGGAGCGTGATGGAATTTGGATGGGACTAACTGTTTGGGAATTCATGGCTAAAACAGGTAAAAGCTTGGAAGAATTGATTGAGGAAGTATATGCAATTGTAGGGCCATTCGCATTTGAGCGTAATGATTTACATATTACAGATGATTTGAAAGGAAAAATCATTGAAAAATGTAAAAACAAGACCTTTAATATGTTTGGCAAGTATCAAGTTGAGCGCGTTGAAACAATGGATGGCTTTAAATACTTCTTTGATGAAAATAGATGGTTAATGATTCGCCCTTCAGGAACTGAACCAGTTTTAAGAACTTATGCTGAGGCTCCTACTTTAGAAGAGGTGCGTGTAATTCTTGAATCTTGCAAATTAACAATCGGCGCATAAGACAATGAACTAATGGCAGGCAATACCTTTGGAAAGATTTATCAGCTCACCACATTTGGTGAATCGCATGGAAAGTCCATTGGTGGAATTATTGACGGCTGTCCAAGTAATATTTCATTAGATTTAGAAGCTATTCAGGCAGAGCTGGACAGGCGTAAGCCGGGGCAATCCGCAATTACAACACAACGTAAAGAGACTGATACAGTAGAGTTTTTATCCGGAATTTTGAATGGAAAAACATTAGGGACACCAATTGGTTTTGTTCTCAAAAATTCAGATCAACGGAGTAAAGACTATAATCAAATAGGTGAATTATATCGCCCATCCCACGCTGACTATACTTATGATAAAAAATATGGTATTAGAGACGTCAGAGGCGGGGGGAGAAGCAGTGCAAGAGAAACAGCGTGCAGAGTTGTAGCTGGAGCCGTAGCAAAACAATTGCTTAATCAAATTGGCATTACCGTTCAAAGTTATGTTTCGCAAGTTGGCGATATTGCTTTGCAAAAATCATTTGCAGATCTTGACTTAACAAAAATTGATTCCAATATCGTACGTTGCCCTGATGAAAATATGGCCGCGGAAATGGAAACACTTATTAAGGCTACAAAAAAAGCTGGAGATACTATAGGTGGTCAAATAACTTGCGTGATTAATAACGTTCCTGTTGGTTTAGGAGAACCTGTTTTTGATCGTTTAAATGCTGACTTAGCTAAAGCTATGTTCAGCATTAATGCCGTAAAAGGTTTTGAATTAGGTTCAGGATTTCAATCGGTAAGTATGATTGGTAGTGAACATAATGATGCTTTTACAAATAGTAATGGTAAAATCACGACTGTATCCAATAATTCTGGCGGAATACAAGGCGGAATTTCAAACGGAGAGCAGATTTATTTTAACGTGGCGTTTAAACCTGTTGCTACAATTATTCAAAAGCAGCAAACAGTTAATAAAGCAGGGGAGGTAGTTGATTTTAAAGGAGAAGGAAGACATGACCCTTGTGTAGTTCCTAGAGCAGTGCCTATAGTTGATGGAATGGCGGCTATGGTAATTTTAGATCACTATTTAAGAGCAAAGACAACACAATTATAATTGAACTGTACGACGTTTTTTTTCTTGTGTCTAATAAAGCTAAATAAAGATGTTATAGCTTTTGAAATTTTAGATTCCCAAACGCAGTTCTAATAATGTAAATTCCAGCTTCTAAATTCCTTAAGTCTATACTGTAAGAGTGATTTGTTGTAGTTATGAAACTTGTTTGAGAAGTAACATTACGTCCTTGCAAGTCATAAATTTCTATTTCATTTATATCTAAGTTTTGCTTGCTATATACAGTAATTAAATTTTCAGCTGGATTAGGGAAAACATGAATAGGTGTTTCCAATTTATAATCTACGGTTGTTGAATCGAGATATACAACTGTTCCGTCGAAATCTGTTTGTGTTAAGCGATAGTAATTTATACCAATTGCTGGAGAATTATCAAATGACTCATAGTCTATTCGGATCGAGCTGTTTTTAGCTCCAGTTACTTCAACAATAGTTTGCCAATTAGAATGGTTTAAGTTAGAACGAGAAACAGTAAAGTGAGAATTATTGCTTTCCGATAAGGTCGTCCAGTTTAATTTTATACGTGTATCTTCTTGTTCGGCTTCAAAATTTAAAAACGAAACAGGTAAAATAGTGCACAAATCACCTGATGTAAATTCGGCAGAGATAGTGTAGAAAGTGGCTGGAGAATTTTGATTGTTAAATTCCGTAGAAATCCAATTTGTTGATAATGCATCTGTAGTGTATCGAATTTCATCATACATGCCGTCATAATATATATTATTTCGAGAGCCATTGTAAGAGTTTGCCTCAGATCCATCACCAATAAAGCCGTAACGCGTAATTCCAGTCCCAATTCCTAGTCCACCATGCGGGGAAACTTGAGTTAAGGCTAAAGATCCATCAATGTAAAGTAATTTATTGGTGCCATTGTAAACTGCAGTTACATGGTGCCAAGTTCCATCATTTAAATCACTTACAGCCCCTGCATAAGAGTCGTTAAATGTTGATCCAGGACGAGAAGTTGCAAAGCATAAGCGGCCATTCCCACTAATGAATAAATTGTAATACTCAGACCTGTCAAAATCTAAAATTGACCAATTTGTATGATTCCCTCCTGCTGAATAACTGGTATTTACCCATGCACTTACGGTCATTTCCTCAATTGCTCCAATTGTGTTAAAGTTTTTTGAGGTTAAAGAAAAGTAATCATTGCTTCCATCAAAATCTATAGCATCTCCAATTTTACCGTCAACTAAGTCCGCAGTAGTCATAGCGCCATGAGAGTCTCCGTTAATTCCATCTCCTGAATAATCTAACAGTAGGGAAGAGCTTGGATCATTGTTCATGTGCCAAACACCTTCATAATTACTATTCCAAGTGCTATAGCTTGAAGGGTCAGTACCTACGCTAGAATTGCCGTAATACATATGGATGTTTGTGTTGAAAGAAGCGCTAAGGATAGGTATTTGAACCCAGAAAACTAATTCTCCTGCTACTGGATCATATTTTTCTATTTGGTGATTCAAAAGTGTTGAACAATCTCCCAAGGTAAATAAGATATCATAACCATTTTCACTCTCAACATGTCCACCGTTAGAGACAGACCTCAATAGGTTGTCAGTGACGTGCAATAATATAGTGAAATCGGTAAAATCTGTTTCCCCAGCAACCTCTGAAGCGTTGATGGAAATGTGTTTTCCATAGTCATATCCAACAGGTTGCCCGTACCCAAGAGTGCATAGAAATACACATGCAGCAATAAGTATTACTTTCATTAAATCGTAGTTTATGGTCAGGGGAGCGCATAATTTATTGGTTACAAGTAGCATGGCTAAAGTAGAGGAGAAAATGGAATATTTTATATTAATTCGACAATTACCTAGAAAAACTCGATTAATGTATAGGATGAGCGGTTTTTACGGTGTTTATACCTACTGTTTAATCTGTTTATTACTGAGGGAAGCGATCAGTAATTGATTTTATAGGTTTTATGACTTAAGGTATAGACTGTGAGAGATATGAGTTAAGTTTAAATGAAAAAAGCGCCGTACAAAAATTGCACGGCGCTTTATCATTAATAAATTTTTTGACTTATTTCTTTACAATTTTTGTGTTGTAAACTGTTTCATTTGATTTAACAGTGATGAAATAAGAACCATTCGCCAATGTCTTTACATCAACATTGGCAGTATTATTTCCTGTACCTTTTAATACCACACTTCCAGACGTAGAAATTAATTCATAACTGAACTGTCCGTTTAATGAGATGGTAACATTCTCCGTCGCAGGATTTGGATAAACTTGAACATTTAAAACATTCTCGTCAATTCCAACTTGAGATCCTAGCTCGATTGTTTCTTCAATTGTACAACCAGCAGCACAGGTTACAAGAACAGTGTATGTTCCACCTTCTAAGCCAGTTAAATCTTCGTCATCATCAAAGTCACCTATACCATCATTATCCCAATCAAAAATATAAGCTGGGTTTCCGCCAGTAACAGTAATGTCAATCTCTCCATCACCACCCATGATTTCATCTATAGTCGTGTAGGTAATTCCCAATGCCTCATAAACTGTAACATCAATTGATGCTTCATTTACACAACCGTTATCATCTGTTCCTTCAACTGTGTAAGTTGTTGTTCCAGTTTCTGCAGGTGTAAATTCAACACCATCTTCTTCAGCATCCCAAACGTAAGATGTTGCACCTTCACCGTTTAGTGTTAAGCTTTCTCCTAAACAAATTTCTTCGTCAGTAGCAGTTGCAACAACCTCAGGCAAGTCATAAACTTCAACATCTACCTCTGCTGTATTTTCACAACCTGTTTCATCATCAGTTCCAGTTACTGTGTAAGTAAAAGATCCAGTTTCAGGCGTATAAGCTTCTCCATCTTCAATATCTCCAGGAGTCCATTCGTAAGTATCAGCTCCGCCGCCAGTTAACAAAATTGACTCTCCAACACAAATTTCAGACATGTCAACACTTGCTGTTACTTCTGGCAGCTCAAGAACTTCAATATCAATAGTGTATCCACAATCACCGTCATCATCACTTGTAGCATTAAAAGTTAAAGTTCCTGCAGTTTCAGGTGTAAATGGTTCAGCGTTAATTAAACCACCGTCCCAAGTAATTGTTCCGGCTCCTACAGCATTTAATGTAAAAGATTCTCCAAGGCAAATTTCTGTTTCAGTAACAGTTACTGTAAGTCCTTCACAAAGAACAGTAATAACTACTTGACCATTTCCTGCGTGATCAGCACCAGTGTTGATTGGGTCAGTTCCGGCATTAAATGAACCACCGCCACCACCGTGGTCAGGATCATTTCCACCAGCACCTCCAGAGTAGCCTCCGCCACCGCCACCACCTCCGTAGAGGTTACCAGCGCCACCGCCGCCACCGAATCCACCGAATCCGCCGCAGCCACCGCCACCTCCTCCGCAGTATGGATCACCAGCTTCCCATCCAGGAGCATTTTGTCCGCCCATAAGGTCTCCACCGCCAACAGTTAACCAACCGGTTCCACCACCGCCGCAAACGGTTGCTCCCCATAGGCCTTCATCTCCGCCGTTTCCGCCAACTCCGCCAGCAGATGTTCCGTCAGAATTTTCACCGCCGTTTTCACCAGCTTGTCCATCACAGTCTGGGTGTAATGGAACAGCACCACCATATGGGCATCTTCCTCCGCCACCACCTGCAGCAACAAATAATTCATCAGCAGCATCATAAACAAATGATCCGCCTCCGCCACCTGCGCTGTTTTGAACGTTACCGCCAATTTGCAAATGACCTTGTTCTCCAACAACTACTGTTAAAACCTCTCCGCCAGTTACTTCAAAGTTTCCTTCAATTTTTGCTCCAAGACCTCCGTCTGATCCTCCTTGCGCTCCATAGGCTACAATGTTTATTTCGCTAACTCCGTCAGGAACAGTATACGATTGCACACTTCCTGTAAAGTCAAAAGTTGCTACCTGGGACCACCCAGTAGTCAACGAGAACAAAAGCCCCGTTGCGAGTAATAATTTTGATTTCTTAATTAATTCCATAGTTTGATAATTAGATTTGTTGCTAAATTATGAAAATAGAAATGGTTAAGCTTGATACTTATAACATTAAATGTTAATCTATTACATGTTTCTAATAAATCGGATAAAAGGGGAGAGTGCTTAGTGATACTTAAAACGAATCAATTATCGTTTCTAATTTACGCGGGTTTCTTTTTGATAATTGTTGTCTTGCTCCATCCAAATGGTTATGGTAACATAAGGAGGTTAGATAAATTCTATTTTTTCCCAAAAGGAATGATGTATTCTGAAAATACAGGATGGTCTGAATGTTTTTCACAAAGAGTTTGCTGCCAGCCACCTGAATAAACCATTCCTCCATGTTCTCCACATACCTCACAAGTTTCAAGTGATTTGAGTTTATAATTCTCCATTATTTCTTCATAGATTGCGTCATGCTCAGGATTATTAAATTCTTTTGGGAAAATAGCGTAAAAACGAAGCTCAGCATACTTTTCTTTAATAGATGCAACTTTTCCTTTCCATCCATTTTCAGAGAGTTCAACCATTAATGCTAAAACCAAATCTGTCCAGCCACCAAGAATTTCTAACTGTATACCGTTTAACCTAGCTAATTTTTCTAAATCATATTGATTCATTCGATCATTAATAATGAAGTCTTCTAGCCGTGTGGTATTTTTATTAATAAATTCTTTATCATCAAAATAGGTTTCATAGGCCACTTTTCTTAATCGCTCACGCTCTTTTTGTTCTAATGCTGCTTGAGCAATCCGTTTGAGCCTTTCTTCCTCATAGGAATCCTTACGTTTTTGCTCATTTCTAATATTGGTAAGTGCCTTTTTTATAAAACTCACTATAAATAAACCTATAATGAATACTATAAGCAGCATGAATATGAAACCAGAAAGATCATCCATGTTTATTAGATTTTAAATAGCAACAATTGGGTGTCAACTAATTTATTTCGAAAAGCGATAGAAAAAGAAGTTACTTCTATTTTTTAATAAAAATAGTGCAATGCTGTTTTATAAAACTACTTTACACGATTCATACCCATGGCTTTCAACATCCAATTGGGTAATCGTTTTTTCGGGTCACGTTTTTTCAAGTTGATATACCAACCTACGCTTTTCATAACAGGAACCTTATGAGTTTCCACAAACTCAATCCATGTTCCATCTGGATCTTCAATATAAGAGAATCTTCCACCAGCTTCGCCCATGTCAAAAGTATCTCCACTATCTACAGTAAACGGAAATCCTGCCGCTTCACAATCCTTTTTTAAAGCTTCCATTCCTTGAATGTCAAAGCATAAATGGATAAAGCCCCAATCTCCCCAATATCTGTCTTTGAATATTTTTTTAGGTTGACGCTCTAATGCTTGCACTAATTCTATTCTTGTGGGACCTAATAGTTTTGAAAAAGGTCCTTCACGTTCATCTTTATGCTTTAATTGTACACGTCTAAATTTCTGATCTCCAGATAACAATCCTTTAAAACAATCAAAATTTCCTGTTTCATCATATTCTACCGTTTCGTAGTTTAATACATCACGGTATAATTTTAACGAGGCTTCCATATCGCTAACACCAATTATGGTACCAGCAACTGCTCCAGTTTTAGCAGGGTGTTTCGTGTCTTTAAACCAACCTGACCCTTGTACAACGTTAAATATATTGCCATTTGGATCTTCTAAAAAATAATTGAATTCGCCACTTGGAGTTTGGCTTAATTCACCCAAAATTGTAACACCTTTTGATTTATGGAATTCATAACTCGCTTTTACATCTTTCGATTTAATTTTACAAGCATACAAACCTAAATCACCTAATTGAATAGCAAAATCTGCACGTTCAGTTGGACGACTCGTATATTGCCAAATTTCAAATCCTCCACCACTTTCCATGCTTAAAGCTAAAGTAGCTGTTCTACTATGAACAGTACCACCAGTATATTTTGTCATTAAAGGTGCTTCAGCAGCATCTTCAAATAATCGGATATCGATTCCGAACATTTCACGATACCATTTCCAAATTTCTTGAACATCAGGTACACCAATACCCATTTGTTGAATTCCAGAGATAATCTTTTCCATTTTGCAATTATTTAAGCGCAAATATAAGCAAGTTGATTCAATCAAACTGTGTTTAACCTTTGTCATTTGTGAAAAACTAATCGAAAAGAGTGGTCTAATTTTTGCTATTTTTGAAGGATGAAGCAGTTCTTACTTTTTATCAGCCTCTTTATTACAATAGTAGGCTTTACCCAGGTTAAATTGTACCGCGGAGATGGTAAATTTGATAGCGACATTGCGTTTACGATAGAAAATGGAAAAGTGTATCATGGTGATAATCGTTTTTCACCGGTAACATATTATACCATTTCTAATAATAAAGTATATCTCGGTCGCTCAACTTCAACCTTTGATTGTTTGTATACTGTAAAGGATAATAAAGTTTATAAAGGAGATTCTAATTTTTCATCTGATATTATTTATACCATTGACAATGGAAAAGTATATCGTGGAAATTCAACCTTTTCAACTGAGTGTGTATTAACAATTGAAGATGATGCCATTTATATGGGAGATTCTACTTTTTCGTCTGATTTATTATTTACCATGACAGGAGATGATCAACTGTCTATTCCCCTTTTGGCCTGTATTGTTGGCCCATATTAGTTTTAACCTATGAGAAAATTTTTATTTCTGTTAGTGCTTTTAGCGACTAACTTTTCTGCAAATGCGGAAATTTCAATACGAAATCAATCCCCGTCAGATGTGGATAGTTTATACACTGAGGTTGACTTTGCAGACTTAGAGCAATTATTTTATGCTTCAGAAACTCCCAATTTAAAAGTGATTTTTAATGACACTTTGAAAGGGTTTTCAATTGAATTTGATGGTGTTCAGTCCAATTTAAAAGTCGATTCTATTATTGTTATTGATTCTTTACAACGAGGAGATCATGCGGTAACACTAAGTGGGCTTGATTCGAATGGGAAACAAACAGAATTAAGTCGTTCATTTAAAGTAAAGGCGTATCCACCTGTTATTGATAATGATGCAACTGTTTTCGGAATCTTGATGATTGTGTTATTCTTTGTATTTCGAACAGCAAATAGTGATCGTCCATGGTTAAAGAAGTTTTATAAATATGTTCCGGCTTTATTGCTTTGCTATTTTATTCCTGCAGGATTAAATTCAGTCGGACTTATTTCTTCAGAGGAGTCTAATCTATACTTTATTGCGTCTCGTTATTTATTGCCAGCCAGTTTAGTGCTATTGTGTTTGAGTATTGATATTCCTGCAATTAAAAGATTAGGGTCAAAAGCAATTATCATGTTCTTTGCTGCAACAGTTGGAATTGTAGTGGGGGGACCATTAGCTTTATGGACTGTTTCATTAATAGCTCCAGAAGTTTTAGATGGTGAAATATGGAGAGGATTATCAACAGTTGCAGGATCATGGATTGGAGGAGGAGCAAACCAAACAGCCATGAAAGAAATTTATGGAGCAAGTGATACGCTTTTCTCAGCAATGATTGTGGTTGATGTATTTATCGCTAATATATTCATGTCTATTCTTTTATTTGGAACTGGAATGAATAAGAAAATCAATAAATTCTTTAAAGCAGATGATTCTGCCATAGAGTCTTTAAAGAATAAAATGGAAGATTTTCAAGCAAGCGTTAAAAAGGTTGCTACATTCAATGATTATGTATACATGATGGGAGTCACATTTTTCTTTGTAGGACTAGCACATTATTTGGCAGACTTTTTAGGGCCAGTTATTAAAGGGGGCTTAAAAAACATGAAAACAGTTTATGATCCAACTTTAGGAACTACACTTGAGCAACAACAAGGATTCAATGATACTGCATCAGACTTAATGGTTTCTTTTGGTAGCGGATTCTTTTGGTTAGTTGTTTTTGCAACACTTTTTGGCGTATTGTTATCGTTTACAAAGTTTAGACGATTTGAAGGAACAGGTGCCTCCAAATTAGGTAGTTTATTTTTATATGTGCTTGTTGCAACAATCGGTATGAAAATGGATATCATGGAATTGATCGCCAATTGGGGAGTATTCAAATTTTTGATTTTGATTGGTTTAATTTGGATTACTGTTCACGCAATTTTCTTATTCATTGTGGCTAAAATCATTAGAGCGCCATTCTTTTATGTGGCAGTTGGAAGTCAAGCAAACGTTGGTGGTGCGGCATCTGCGCCAATTGTAGCTAGTGCATTTAGTCCTTCATTAGCACCTGTTGGTGTGCTTCTTGCAGTGTTGGGTTATGCCGTTGGTACGTTTGGTGCAATATTATGTACTATAATGATGCAATGGTTGTCGCAAGGATAGGATGATGATAAAATATATTGGAGTAATAGGACTGTGGTTTTGGGCAAGTTTGACTTTTGGGCAAATTCGTGTGTCAGAATCTGTGCAACATTTGGGTGATATATTTGAGAATAGGGGGAAGGTTACTGCAAAATTTGATCTTCATAACCCTTATCGCGAAGATACGATTCGAATAATTGATATTGAAACTTCATGCGGGTGTACGGCGGTTTTATCTCAGGACACCATCATTCTGCCTACTTCAAGTATAACATTAGATGTTTCCTATGATCCTAAAGACAGGTTAGGCTTGTTTGTAAAGAGCATTGAAATTACCACTGAAACTGGGCGGGAAATTCAGGATAAACTTTTCCTTAAAATAATGGGGAATGTTGTTTCTGAAAGTTTTGTGGCACAAAAGCAGAACAATGAACTATTGGAATATAGTGTTGCTCCCATTTATTTTTATCCTGTTACGGCTTTTGACACTTCTTATTTAGATTATAATTTCATTATTGATTTTGTGAATGACTTAACCTATGAGGTTGATTTTTATCAGTTTGCAACAGTAGGAATTGCGGTTGATTTGAAAGACGCCTTAATGGTGGAAAAGTTTGAGCATCTAATCAAATTCTCTAAACAAAAGGTGATGAAAGAGTTTATTCGCCGAGGATTTAATGAAAGCTCTGTGTTTTTTGATGAGCCAATATTTACGATAGGAGCAGATTTGCCGCCATGGGCTTCCGCTTCAATTCGTTTATACTCGGTTAATTTTGACGCAACAGGTGCAGATACCAGTGTTATCAAAGTTTCTTCTAAAGACGAAGTGTTAGCAACAAAAATGCTATTGGAATATCAACGTTTTGCCTTGCCAGAAATTGATGAAATATTAGAGGAGGTTAATTTCGAAACAATTGAAGGGAAACTATTTTTAAATGGAGAATTAGACCTTAAAGGGACTATTTTAATGCCGTGGAAAAAAAGTGAAAAAATACGTTTGAAAACTGCTGCTAAACTGAAAAAAGCAATTCAAAAACGTATCAAAGAAACTACAGGTGCAACTAAAAAAGAAGTCCGCATTTCATTTGATTCACTTGGTGTTCATCCACAAGATAAGTTTCAGTTTTTATTATGGGATAGAGCGGACGAAAAAGAGGAAGAAAAGATAAAATATATAGTTAAACCAGATAAAATTGTTCCGCCACAATTACCTACCTACAAACAGTTTTATGAAGGAAAACGGGAGATTGATACGGCATCACTAGAATTTAAACATTTTTGGAAAAATTGTTTACTTAATTATAAAAAAGGTCTTTCCATTAAGCTTTTGTTGGAATCATCTCTATCAACAAAACGGCATGATATTGAAATGGAGAATTTAGAGTTAGCCTGGATTGGAGCTCGTGCATTAAAAGCCCAATTAGAAAACAAGTTTAGAGAAGAGACTGGTGGTGGCGAAATTGAAATTGATATAAAAGGAGCTGTCCGTGGACCCAATTTTGAGCTTGTTGATGATGCTGTAGCGAAGTTTGATTACAGCCAATTTGATTATTTTACAATTATTCCATTAGTTCATATGCAGCCTTCAAGCAGTCCAACAACTCTTAAACCCTATATGGTTAATTTTGACTATTTCTTTAGAGGAATAGATACTGGTGCACATGGCTTTCAGATATTTGCAACAGAGTTAGCAAAAATTGTGAGACAAGATGGTTATGTAGAACTAAGAATGGAGTCTAGCATCTCAAAAATTCCAATTGAGCATTCAACTTCTAATTTATATATTGCCTATACACGTTTAAATGAAAGTCAAAAAAGATTGAGAGCAGCAATGGCACTTAAGCTAATTGATCCTAATCGAATAATTTTTACGGATGAATTAGTGGTTGAACAAGGACCTGAATATGACGGGAGCATTCCAATTTTAAAATATCGAGCATTTCATTACGTTCGAATTATTCCCGAAAAATCACTAAACGGTAATGGGAAATAATTATTAAAATCAATACTAAAGCAAATGATTAACAGACTTTTCATACTTCTTATTTTAACCTCATGTAGTTTTGCAGCCTTTGGTCATAAATATTATGTGTCAATTGCAGAATTGGAGTATAATGCAACGAAAAACAGAATTGAAGGAAGTTTAAAAATGACCGCTCATGATTTTGAAGAGGTACTAAACGAGAAGTTTGGAAAAAAAATGGAAATCGAAAATATAGTGGACACATCAGATGCAGGAATCTATATGAAAACATATTTAACTGACCATTTTAAGCTTTACTCGGAAGGTGAACAGGCAATTCCTAACTATGTAGGGAAAGAAGTAAATCTACGGCAAGATTTATTTTTTTATTTTACGTTTACAGGTGTTGTTAACCCAAAGAAAGTAAAAATTATTAATACAATATTATTTGCACAGTTTCCTCATCAGCAAAATATTGTACACTATAAATACCATGAACGAACTAAAAGTATTACTTTGGTTCCTTCGAAAAAACATGAAAAAATATCTTTTGATTAATACGCTTATAAACTATGTTTAAGAACTTATCACTAGTTACGCTACTTTTTTTGGTATCAACTGCAATAGCTCAAGAAAACACCAATACCAATAAATTCAAACAGCTAAAAGAAGAATTTGCGACTCCCAACGTTTATCGTAATGCTGCAGGAGCCCCAGGGCCTAATTATTACCAGCAAAAGGCTGATTATAAGATAAGTGTTGCAATTGACGACGAAAAACAAATAGTGTCAGGAGAAGAGACAATTACTTATACCAATAATTCTCCAGATCCATTAACTTATTTATGGTTGCAATTGGATCAAAATGTCCGTAAACAAGGATCCGATAATCAATTGGCAAGCACAGGAGATATTGAGTCAATTTCATCTCCATCTGCCTTAACACGAATGTTTAATAGAGCTGAATTTGAAGGAGGTTTTAATTTAGAAAAAGTAACAGACGAATCAGGGAAAGATATTCCTTATGCAGTTGTTGGTACAATGATGCGTATTGATTTGAGTAAACCATTAACTAATGGAGGGTCATACTCTTTTAAGGTTAAGTGGTGGTATAATGTTAATAATAGAATGGAGATTGGTGGCCGATCTGGTTACGAATATTTTGAAGAAGAAGATAATTACATCTATACAATTGCGCAGTTCTTTCCAAGAATGTGTGTTTATAATGATGTTGAAGGGTGGCAAAATAAACAGTTTTTAGGAGGAGGAGAATTTACATTACCTTTTGGAGATTACGAAGTTGAAATTACTGTGCCAGAGGATCACGTAGTGGCAGCAACAGGAGTACTTCAAAACGCAAGTAAAGTATTATCTAAAGAGCAACAAAATAGATTAGATAAAGCCGAGGACTCTGACCAACCTGTATTAATTGTTACGCAAGCTGAAGCTGAAAAGGCCGAGAAAAACAAAGCAAGTGGAACTAAAACATGGATTTTTGAAGCTGAAAATGTTCGTGATTTTGCCTTTGCATCTTCTCGTAAGTTTATGTGGGATGCTCAAGCTGTAGAATTGGAGTCAAAAACAGTTATGGCAATGTCTTACTATCCTAAAGAAGGAAACCCTTTATGGGAAAAGTATTCTACAAGAGTTACTGCACAAACATTACGTACTTATTCTAAGCACACATTTGATTATCCTTATCCGGTTGCAATATCTGTTCATGCTAACCAAATTGGAATGGAATATCCAATGATTTGTTTTAACGGCGGGCGCCCAAATGCTGATGGAACTTATTCTGAAAGAACAAAATATGGAATGCATTCTGTAATTATTCATGAAGTTGGACACAATTATTTTCCAATGATTATTAATTCAGATGAGCGCCAATGGACGTGGATGGATGAAGGTTTAAATACTTTTTTACAGTATTTAACAGAGCAAGAATGGCAAAGAGAATATCCATCAAGAAGAGGGCCAGCACATTTAATTGTTGATTATATGAAGGGAGATAAAAGTGGAATTTCTCCTATTATGACCAATTCTGAGTCGCTTCATCAATTTGGAAACAATGCTTACGGAAAACCTGCAACTGCATTAAATATATTGCGTGAAACAATTTTGGGACGCGAGTTATTTGATTATGCCTTTAAAGTATATGCACAACGTTGGATGTTTAAACACCCAACGCCTGCTGATTTTTTCAGAACAATGGAAGATGCAAGTGGGATTGATTTAGATTGGTTTTGGAGAGGTTGGTTTTATACCAATGATCACGTTGATATTGGAATTGAAAACTTGACGTGGTACCAGTTAAATGAAAAAAATCCTAATGAAGAAAAGGCATTTCAAAAGAAAAAGGATGATGCTGCGAACAAAAACATTTCTGAAATTCGAAATTTAGATCAAATTACAGAAACGGTGAATGAACGCCAACCTGAATTGGATGATAAATACAATACAACGGATATTTATAAAGTAACGAATGAAGATAAAGTTGCTTATGATAATTTTTTAAGTGAATTGTCTGAAAGCGATAAAGAGCTTTTAGGACGTGGGTATCAGTTTTATCAAATAGATTTTGAAAATAAAGGCGGATTAGTGATGCCACTAATTCTACAATTTGTTTTTGTTGATGGAACCAATGAGTTGGTTAGAATTCCTGCAGAAATTTGGAGAAAAAATTCTGAAAAAGTGTCTAAAATTTTCTTTTTCAAAAAAGAAGTATTGAATGTTATACTTGATCCTTATTTAGAAACAGCAGATTGCGAAACTTACGACAACTATTGGCCACGTAGAATGATTCCTTCAAGGTTCGAGATTTTCGAAACAAAAGAGGGTAAAGGGAACTACCACTAAGAAAGTTATAGTTGAAAATTCTACGAAATTTTTTTAACTAGGATTTTACCAGTAATAAAGAAAAGGGCGTGTTATTTATCACTTGTTTTTAGTAGCTGATATGGCGTTTAAAATGAGTTTTCCTGCTTCTTCAATTTCCTCAGTTGTAATTGAAATAGGAGGGGAGAGGCGGAAACTATTAGGACAAGATAAAAACCAAAAACCAATAAGCCCATTTTCTAAACAATGATCTACAATTAATTTAACTCGCTCAAAAGAAACCATTTCAATTGCAAACATTAATCCAGCACGCCTAATTTCAATGACTTCGTCGTTGCTAGAAATAATTCCCTCTAAAAGCGCACCTTTTTCATCAACCGTCTTAATCCAATTTTCTGTTTTTAAAACATTAATGGTTGCATTAGCCGCAGCACAGCAAACTGGATGACCGCCAAAGGTTGTAATATGCCCCAACATTGGATCATGTGTAAGCTTTTGCATAATTTCTTGGCTAGAAACAAATGCGCCAATTGGCATACCTCCGCCCAATGCTTTACCAAGCGTTAATATGTCGGGTACAACGTTAAACTGTTCAAACGCAAAAAAACTACCCGTGCGTCCAAAACCGGTTTGAACTTCATCAAAAATCAATAAACAACCAACTTCGTCGCATTTGGCACGCAAGGCTAGTAAAAATGCTACATTCGGAATTCTTACGCCCGCATCTCCTTGAATTGGTTCAATGATTACCCCGGCGGTTTTAGTCGTTATAATTGATAAGCTTTCAATATCATTAAAAGTGATGAATTTCACCAATGGTAAAAGCGGACGAAAAGCAGACTTTTTAACCTCATTTGCTGATACACTCATTGAGCCATGTGTACTGCCGTGGTAAGAACCTTTACAGGAAATCAATTCTGATCTATCCGTATATCTTTCCCCCAAGTTTAAAGCTCCTTCATTCGCCTCCGTTCCTGAGTTTACAACATAAGAACAATTGAGTTGTTCAGGTAAAATACTTGATAGATTATTGGCAAGCGCCAATTGCGAATCTTGAATATATTCGCCATAAACCATTACATGCAAGTGTTGGTCTACTTGAGTTTTAATAGCGTCAATTACCTGCGGATGTCTATGACCAATATTATTAACAGCAACCCCAGCAATCATATCCATATAACGTTTGCCTGATTTATCCCAAATATAAATTCCGTTAGCTTTGTCAACGTCTATTAAATAAGGCGTTTCGTTAGTCTGTGCTTGTTTATTAAGAAAAGTGTTTTGTCTTGAATTGTCCGTCATTGTGTATTGGAAATAAGATTCCAAAAATAAGGATTAAAGACAAATAAATAGAAAAATTTTACGGTCTATCGTGATCAGGTGGTGGCGGATTTTTGCCTTCTTTTTTTAATTTTTTGAGTAATTCACGCTTAAATTTCTCCTCTGCAATAAAAACTGCAGCAGCCTTCTTTTTTCCAATTAAGTCTGAGAATTTTTTGAGATAACTCAAACGGGTATCGCTTTCTTGCTTTTCGCTATTAAAAATTAATTCAAATAATTCATACGCTCTTTCATCCGTCAAATCTTCAGATTTACGTACTTCTCTCATGTCTTTTCTACGCGTTTTTCTGGCAGATTCTATTTCTGCTTCGTATTGATTGTAAACGGGCCAAAATACTTGTGCCTCTTCAGGTGTTAAGTCAACCTCTGTCGAAATAAAAGCAATTTTTTGAGCATGAATTTTTTCACGTTTCACTCTATCTTTTTTTTCTCCTCCGCCTCCTGGAGGTTGAGCAAACGCACCTACCCCTAAGAGCAGTGTTAGCATAAATAATAAACTTGTACGTATCATAATATTTTTATAAAAGGTCAAAGTAATAATCCTCTATATCTTCTTCAGAAAAGTCAAGGTAATCTTCATACTCAACTATTTCTGTTGAATCTTCAATTTCAATGTCATTTTCAATGATATAATCAATGATTTCGTCTTCATCTAAATAAGCCAAATAATCATCATAGTCGTCTTCTGTTGAAATAACTTCTTGCGGAATACTATCCTTAGGAGTAGTATCATTAGCCATGCCATTTTCCTTTGTAGGGCCAGAGAAATTAATAACAGTGAAAATAATTAGAATGGCTGCGGCAACTGCGCTTATAATTGTTACAAGGCGCATATTAATAACCTTACCACCTTTCTTTTGATCTTTTCCTTCAGCTTTTACAGCCGCCATTATCCGCTCAGTATTTTGATCGAAATAATTGGCAGGCAATGTAGGCTTTTCTCTTTTTTGAAGCTCATCAACTACGAAAGTAGGTTCTTCTGCAACAATTGAAGAGGTTAAATTGGCAAAGAAATCTTGAGGAACGCCTGGTTTCTCCGTCTTTTTTAATTGTCCAAGAATACCCGATTCATTTTGGATTCGCTCCATTAAATCCGACCAAAATTGATCATAAAAACCGTCAGGAACAGTTGGCCGCTGCGATTTTTTCAATCCATTCAATATGTCTTTTTTATTTTCCACTTATCTCTTTGACTATAAGAATTGTAAAAGGTTTAATCGATTCGAATAAATTCTTCTATTTTTTTAACGGCTAAATGATACGAGGCTTTTAATCCACCAACACTTGTGCCCGTAAGTTCAGATATCTCACTGAACTTTAATTCATCAAAATATTTTAAATTAAATACTAATAATTGTTTTTCAGGAAGGTTCTCCATGGCCTTCTTCAAAATCTCTTCAATTTCTTCAGGAGAATAATCTTTGCCTTCAACAGTAATTGAATTTTCGAATAGAGGAGGGTCAAGGTCAACTGTTTTTCTTTTCGACTCTCGAGCCAAAAAGGTATGCGTTTCATTATAGGCAATTCTGTACAACCAAGTGTACAAATTAGATTCTTCTCTAAAATTGGCCAAACCTTTCCACGCCTTAACAAAAACGTTCTGCATTACATCCTCTGTATCTTGATGATTTTTGGTGTATCGCCGAATTTGCCAATAAATGCGTTCCTGATATTTCTGCACAATTTTTCTAAAGCCAGTTGTATTGTCTTCTTTAAATGCAATCAACAAGTCTTTGTCTATACTGGGCATAAATTTATGTTTACTATTAATTAGTGAACATCAGAGTTAATAGGTAGTCTAGTATTATTTACGCGAAATAACACGCTCTACAGCCTCAACAATGTTAGCTGTGTTAATGTTGTATTTCGATAACAACTCTTCACCGGTTCCACTTTCTCCAAAACTGTCGTCAACAGCAACCATTTCTAATGGGGTAGGCATTTTACGAATCAATAGTTGAGCTATTGAGTCTTCTAAACCTCCATTCATTATGTTTTCTTCAGCCGTAACAACGCATTTAGTTTTGTTCACTGATTCTAAGACTGCTTTTTCGTCCAATGGTTTAATCGTATGGATGTTAATAATCTCAGGATTAATTCCATTTGCCAATAAAACTTCAGAAGCTTCAATAGCTTTCCAAACTAAATGTCCTGTAGCAATGATAGTTACATCTTTTCCTTCGCGTAAAACATCTGCCTTACCGATTTCAAATTTTTTGTTTGGATCTGTGAAATTTGGCACTTTTGGACGTCCAAATCTTAAATATACAGGACCATCATATTCTGCAATTGCAATTGTTGCTGCTTTTGTCTCATTATAATCACAAGGTGAAATAACGGTCATGTTAGGCAACATTTTCATTAAACCAATATCTTCTAATATTTGATGAGTAGCTCCATCTTCGCCCAAAGTTAACCCGGCGTGAGAAGCGCATATTTTTACATTCTTGTTTGAATAAGCAACAGATTGACGAATTTGATCGTAAACACGCCCAGTTGAAAAGTTAGCAAACGTACCTGTAAATGGTATTTTTCCTCCTATGGTTAACCCAGCGGCCATCCCAATCATATTTGCCTCAGCAATTCCAACCTGAAAAAAACGATCTGGATTTTCATCTCTAAATGCATCCATTTTTAATGATCCTGTTAAGTCTGCACATAATGCAACTACATTCTCATTGGTTTTTCCAAGTTCTGACAAACCTGCCCCAAATCCTGAACGGGTGTCTTTGTGATTTTGAATTTCAAAGTCTTTCATTGATCTCTAATTGTTTCATTGTTGGAAAGTAATCCGCTTCCTATGAAGCTTAAATGTCTTTTCCGATTGGTTTATAGGTTTATTGATGTGTTTTCACCAGATATTATACTAAATTCTTTAATCGACGTATAATCAGTCGAAACGGCTGACTTTAATCGGTAAACTATCTTGTATTTCCCTGGTTGTAAATAAAATATGTCTGTTAATTTTTCTGAATCAAAGTCGCATACCCATTGATCTTGTCCCGCATTGTCGTTAATAAATACTTGCCCAACAATTGGTTGATAACAACGGTAACTTAATTGTCCTGATCCTGGAATGTCTATATAAGTAAAGGAGCTTTGATTAACCTTAACGTCTTTTCTATAAATACGTGGTGGGGTTAATATTTCAAGATCATAACTACCTACAATATACTTTTGTGCTTGCTCCAAGTCTTGCACATTTAAAGTGATGGACTTGCCATGCTGACTTACTCTAACTTTAACCTTACTAGTTTTAGTTGGTCCCTTTATTCTTGTGATTAAAGAACCTTGAGGACAATCAGCAGGAATTATATTGTGCTGATGTTTTTTTATTTCAATGTTCTTTTTATAAACACGTGGCAAAGTATTTACCACCATGTCATATCGCATTTCAGGATCAATTATAGTAAGTGTGTCAGGTTTACCTCTAAAGTTCATGGTGTGCATGAACGTATACTTTAAATTGTTTGTTCCGGCCTCATATAAAAACACTGTTGTATTAGTTTCAGTAGGTTTATTATTGATGTCATTTAAATTAATTTGAACTGTTGTGTTCAATAAGGCATCACTAATTACTGATTTCATTACTTTTCTGAAAGACTCTAAAGAAGAGGCTTCATAAACCCGCCCAATACAATTAAAATCGTTCAAGTACTTTAATTCAATTCCTAAGCCAACTACAAAAGGCGTTACATTAATCCCTTTTGCTTTTAATTTTCGTGCGGCTTCGCAAGGAAAATCATCACAAGCTTCCAATCCATCCGTAATTAAAATAATAATGTTTCTGGCATTGGCATCTGGAAAATCATCTGCCGAAGCTTCTAACGAACGAGCAATAGGTGTTGTTCCTTTTGGTTCAACTATGCGAATAAAGTTTTTAATTTTTTGATAATTATTAGGGCCAAAAGGTACTTCTAGTTTTGTGTCATCACAATCTTGAAAAGTTGCAGTAATAGGGGACTGGTGCCCATATACTCGCAAAGCTATTTCAAGGTTAGGTGTACCTTCTAAGTCTGTAATTGCCTCATTTAATATTTCTCTTGCACGAATTATTTTTGTTGCACCTTCCCATTTTCCATTCATGGAATTGGATGCATCAAAAATAAATAAGATTCGCGTGAGCTCTTCTTGTGCACTTGCGGTGAATCCCGCAAGGCTAATAAATAAAAATATGAGGAGTTTTTTTATCAAAATATTTAATAATCGCCCAATGTTTCTTCCAATTGAGATAACGCGATAGCTTCTTGTTCGTTACTTGGAGGAGAACCGTGCCATTTATGAGTTCCCATCATAAAGTCAACACCTTTACCCATAATAGTAGTCATCACAATAACAACTGGTTTCCCGTTGCCTGTCATTTCCTTGGCTTTTGCCATAGTCGCTAATATTTCGGTCATGTTATGTCCGTCCATTTCAAGTACCTCCCATCCAAAAGCTTGCCACTTTTTAGAAAGGTCGCCCATTGGTAGTACTTCATCAATGTCTCCATCAATTTGTTTATGGTTATAATCAATCGTTGCAATTAGGTTGTCAACTTTGTTTCCAGCCGCATACATAGCCGCTTCCCAAATTTGTCCTTCTTGCAATTCTCCATCTCCATGAAGAGTATAAACAATTGAATCGTCATTGTTTAATTTTTTTGCCGCAGCAGCTCCAACCGCAACAGATAATCCTTGTCCTAAAGATCCAGATGCAATTCTTACACCAGGTAATGATTTAGAAACGCTTGGATGACCTTGTAATCTTGTCCCTAATTTTCTAAAGGTTCCTAATTCTGAAACTTCAAAATATCCACGGTGTGCTAATACACTATATAATACTGGTGAAATATGCCCGTTTGATAAAAAGAAAAGATCTTCTCCTTTTCCTTCCATGTCGAAACCAGGTTTTCTATCCATAATTTCAAAATAGAGCGCCGTCAAAAAGTCGGTGCATCCAAGAGAACCACCAGGGTGCCCTGTGCCTGCGGCATTTACTTGACGAATGATATCTCGTCTAACCTGAGTAGCAATATCTTCTAATTTCTTAATAGCTGCCATGATATAATTGTATGTATATGAATAGTGAATTAGATGTAATTGATGACTTGATTTGTAACCAAAATCAAGGGGTAAAATAACGTGTTATTAAAATAAGGTGCGAAAGTACGAAAGTGTGCAAACGTTTTCAAAGAAAAA